>NZ_JBFULQ010001055.1:0-1104 GCF_054049815.1 Mesorhizobium sp. P5_C1
GTGCTGCAAAGATCTACGATCCTGGGAAGCACACGGTCCATCCATGGCAATGAACCATTGGGACGGGTCGCGGAACATCGCCTGCATGTCGACGCAGATGTGCACTGCGTTGCTGCCAATGGGTTCCTCGCGCAGCGTAGGGTCAGCGGCCATGTCAGYGCGAGATCGAAAATTGCGACGGGGATTGCTGCGCATCGAACGCAACACCCAGGCCATGAGCCACGGCGCTTGCGGCGATCATGTCGTCGAGCTCGCTTCTAGAAACCGGACAGGCTTTCATGACAGTCAGGACAGCCGCTGCTGCCTGACTCACGGACACAACATCGTGCCGCTTCTTCCGCACCTCGACGTACTGCTCGATAAGCATTTTGAGGCGGCGCTCCTCTACCTCGTGTGACATCTTGATCCTCCACCCAGATCAACCGTGACCGGCGCCCTTGGAGGGAACCGCCGACCTTCAATCGCTGTCAATCTGCGGACCCGATCCTTGTTCCACCGCTCGGGCAGAAGGCGTCAACTTCGTCAACGATTGTCGCGACCAGTGGCATCAGCAGCGAATTCGCCAACGATCGGCAACGCTTTAACGCCTCTCACGTTCAAGGTCTTAGTCGGCACCAAGGAAGCCTTAATGGACGAAAAAGACCTGTCCCATATTCACGGTGATCAGCCGGCCGCAGTGACGGCGGACGCRCTGCCAGACCGCAAAGAGTTGGCGGCCACAGCGTTTCAGCGGACACGCATGCCGATGGTGGTGACCGATGCCACACAGCAGGATTACCCTATAGTGTTGGCAAACGATGCTTTCCTGAAATTAACAGGATACGATGCAGGAGAGGTTCTCGGCAAAAACTGCCGGTTCCTGCAGGGTCCGGCAACATCCAAAATCGCCGTTTCCGAAATACGAGCCGCGATAAGAGAGGAGCGCGAGGCCAGTGTCGAACTCCTCAACTACCGCAAGGATGGATCGGCCTTCTGGAACCAGCTTCACTTCAGCCCAATTCACGATGACAGCGGCCGTGTTGTGTATCACTTCGGCTCTCAAATCGACCGCACAGACTATCGCAGGATCCAGTCTCTCGAAGACTCCGAGCACCGGCTTCTGCT
>NZ_JBFULQ010001056.1:0-1102 GCF_054049815.1 Mesorhizobium sp. P5_C1
TCCTGAGATAGGGCAGGATGGTCTCGTAGGCGCCGAAACGCTTGATTGCATCCTCATTGGAGACGGCGGCGGTGATGATGACATCCTCCCCCTGCTTCCAGTTCGCCGGCGTCGCTACCTGGTGTTTGGCGGTCAGCTGCATGGAATCGACTGCGCGCAGGATCTCGTCGAAGTTACGGCCCGTGGTCATTGGGTAGGTGAGCACCAGCTTGATCTTCTTGTCCGGCCCGATGACATAGACCGAGCGCACCGTGGCGTTGTCGGCGGGCGTGCGACCCTCCGACGTCTCGCCGGCGCCGCCCGGCAGCATGTCGTAGAGCTTGGCGACCTTGAGGTCCCTGTCGCCGATCAGCGGATAGTTCACCGAGTGGCCGGTCGCCGTCTTGATGTCGTCCTGCCATTTGCCGTGGCTTTCGACCGGATCGACCGAAATGCCGATGATCTTGACATTGCGTTTCTTGAACTCGCCCTCCAGCCCGGCCATCGTGCCAAGCTCGGTCGTGCAGACCGGGGTGAAATTCTTCGGGTGGCTGAACAGGATCGCCCAGCCGTCACCGATCCATTCATGGAACTTGATCGTCCCTTGCGTGGTCTCGGCGGTGAAGTCCGGCGCGATGTCGTTGATACGAAGGCTCATGGCACATCTCCCCTGAAACAAATTCTGCCAGCAGAGAGGGCTACGGGCGGCAAACCATGCCGCCATCAAGGCGTCCCCACGCTCCGGCATTGCTGCATCTTAGCGCAAAAATCGCGGCCGCGAGATAATATGAAACTCTTGTCGGCGGCAGAACGAACATTTTTGTGCTGCAGACGGCAACGCCAGCGCATGCGAGCCACGAGCCACGTGTGGGCAGGAAGGCTCCGTGCGCCTCAGGCCTTGTTGACCGCCAGCGTCTCCGTCAGATCTTCCATGCGCTGCGCCAGTGCACCAAGCGCGTTGGTCAGCACACTGTCGTTCTTGTCGGCCTTGGTCAGCGCATCGTCGCGCGTCTTGCGCAAGGTCAGCACTTCACTTTCCATGCCCTTGACGCGCTTCTGCAACTCCGAGAGCTCGTCCATCACCATGATGCCGGCCATGACGGTCAGCCGCTGGTCGCCGATC
>NZ_JBFULQ010001057.1:0-1099 GCF_054049815.1 Mesorhizobium sp. P5_C1
CTGTGGTACGTGAAGACGTCATCGCATTCGGCGGCGAGTTTGGTCGTCTCGTTCTTAGTAAAGCCGATGACGCGGGCGCCGGCGGAGCGCGACCAGCGAGCGGCTTCGATCGTTTCTCCCGTCGTGCCGTTGTGCGATGCGACAAGCACCACTGATCCCGGCCCGAGCAGCGCAGGACGGCGGCGATTGAACTCTTCGCTATTAAGGCAGAAAGTCGGAAATCCGGCGCTTCGGTCGCACTGGTACGATGCGGCAGAGAAGTCGTTCAGGGAGCCACCGCAACCGATCAGGAAGAGGTTGCGCATTCCATCAGCTGCGGCCTTGGCCACTTGCCTGATCCGTTCGCGTTGCTCGACGGCGGCTTCAGTGATGCGACGGAAATCGACATCTGTTGGGACAAGGTTGGAGTATCGATTCACAGTGCCTCTCTTTTTGCGATCAAGATGTGATAGCGCTCTCATGTGATAACGCTCTCACATTTCCCAATGGGTTGTCAAGGGGCGTCGCGGCGGTCTATTTGTCCGCCATGCACGGGCACGAGTCCCGCAACGCGGATGCGATCAGACCATGAAGGATAATGGACGCTCCGGCGCTCAGCCGACGATCGCCCACGTTGCGCGTGCGGCGGGTGTCTCAAGCGCAACCGCGGCGCGGGTGCTTGGCGGTTACGGCTATGCCGGTGCTGAGACGCGCCAGCGCGTCTTCGACGCCGCAAAACGCCTGGCGTACCAGCCCAACCAACTCGCCCGCAGCATGGCGACCGGCCGCAGCGAGATGATTGGCGTCGTTGTAGCCGATATTGAGAATCTGTATTTTGCGCGAGCCATTCGGGCTATCATAGACACAGCCAGTGCAAATGGCTTCGGTGTGGTTCTAGCCAACACCGACGAGGATATTGAGCTTGAGCGTGACGCGGTGCGCGTGCTGCTCGCCAACCGTGTCGATGGCCTGATTGTTTCGCCAACCTCCAGCATCGAGGTGGATCACCTCATCGGCGCGCGGGACATGGGCTGCCCCTTTGTCCTTCTCGACAGACGCGTGCCGGTACTCAATGCCGACACCTTTGCGAWTGACAACTTTCGCGCGGCCCATCAGGCGG
>NZ_JBFULQ010001058.1:0-1099 GCF_054049815.1 Mesorhizobium sp. P5_C1
CCCGAAACCTTGATGCGGCCGGAATGGAGTTCATCGGCCACCGAAAGATAGTCGAACGGGATGGATGGACGAGCGCCGGACTCTTCGCCCTCGATCCCGTCGAGCTTGTCCGAAGCGACGAAGAGGTCGTCGAGCAACGAAGCGAAATCCCGCTTGGCGCCAGTAGCGATGTCAGCCTCCCCCTTGCTCGACTATCCAAGCTTCGGACCATAGAACCGGCTCGTTAAAAATGCATGCCACCGATGTTAACGAATTTAGCCGTTGCCGGGACCAAAGCTGCGGTATCTGCCGTCCCAAAACAAAAAGCCGGACTGCACTTTCACGCAGTCCGGAATTCGCCAGGAGTGGCGAGGAAAAGCCGGCCATGTGCCGGCGTTCAGCCTACGGTGCGCATCGGGAAAAAGTTTCACCCGCTCGCAAAACTATGCTCGGAAAAATCATCAGGACATGGCAGGCATGCAAATGCTGCACTGCACAATTGTCACGATTCACCTATATTAGCAGCCGTGGAGGAATCAACCAGGAGCCTGAACCATGGGTTTCTTCACTGAAATGTTCGCCCGGCCGCGGCCGCAGGAACATCTGAGATACCGCTCGGCACTCGCACTGCTTCATTCGATGAGCAATGCCGACCGCGCCGACATCGGCATCAAGCCCGCCGACTTTCCGCGCATCGCCCGCGAAATGTCCATTCGCTAAACACGTACGCTCGCGAGATGTCCCGGACCCGTCCAGGACATCTCAAAAACCTCAAGTCCTTCAGCGCGCGCCGAGGAACGTCGCCTTGCCCAATGGCACGCCATTGTGACGAAGGATGTCGTAAGCGGTGGTGAGGTGGAAATAGAAGTTGGGCATGGCCACATGCAGGAGATACTGCAGGCCGGGCATCGAGCGTTCGCGCCCGCCAAGCTTCAACTCGATCACCTTGTCATCCGACCCGTCGAACTCGGCGGCTGAAAATGTCGCCAGCAGGTCCAGGGTCTTCGTGATGCGCGCCTGGATATCGGCAAAACTCGCCTCGTTGTCCTCGTAACTCGGCACTTGCCGACCGGCGAGCCGTGACGGCGCACCCTTGGCATGGTCGGTGGCGATCTGCACC
>NZ_JBFULQ010001059.1:0-1099 GCF_054049815.1 Mesorhizobium sp. P5_C1
AGTCCCATCAAGGCATAAGGGCGCGAGTAGCCGGGTCGTCACAGGGAAGCCCGCCAGTGCGTTTCCTGAACAGGGTCCGGTCCGACACCGGTTAACCGGGCCGTCGAGTCCAGGCGCCCGTCGGCTAGTCTTCATTTAATCTTCTGCTACATCTTGGCGACCGCCTCTAACGCGCTCGCCACCGTGGCGTCGGGGTGCTTCTTGCAATAAGCAGCGATCTTCTCTGCATTGGCATCTGTCTTGTCAGTGTCGATTTTGGCGTTGCCAGCTTTGCCATGGACATAGCCGTTCACCCACATGGCAACGCGAGCAATCTTGGCGGGCCGCATAGCAGTCACCTCCTTGCAGGTGAGCTTCGACATGTCCACTTCCTCCGCCATTGCGTGGCCGGTCAAACCGATAATCGCAACTGCGAGTGCAATCGGAAAATAGCGTTTCATGGTCAGAGTCTCCTCCCAAAAGCCCCACCTTTGGCTGGCTACCAAGAAACAGTAGTATTCTGTTGGAAGTATGACATTCACGCCCCGTTGCTCTTCGGCGATAGGTCAGCCCGATGCCTTGCATACGCACTCGGAACACTTTCAAGCGCGGTTTCAGGTCGATCGTATCGACTGGTAGCCGGCCACCAGTGATCAACCAGTCGCGCAGGATGGTCTGTAGCACTTCTGACCGTGGCAGGTTCAGTTCGCCAGCAACCAAGCCGATCGATTCGGCCACATCCGGATCGAGGTCTATGCCTTCTACGTTTCGCAGCAGCAGAGCTGCCCGCCGGAGCAATATCTGCAGGTCGTATGGCCAAAACCTGAGCCCGCCATGCCGGGCGGCCGAACAAGATCGCGCACGACGCTTTGCTATCTCGTCGAGCGCTGGTATCATTGAGGGCGTCAAATGCGGCTATGGTGTGAGTTTCGGTTATCCGCCGGCGGATCTTATAATCGCTACCCGTAGCCAGGTGCATTGTCAGGGCAAACACCGATCCGTCTGGGCGACCGAACAGGAGTGAACAGTTGAGCCCCCTTCTGACGGAGATTCGCCAAAGCCCCATGCTTTGGTTGCTGGTCGCTGTGCCGGTGGTGTTCGCCGCCGCGAAGTTCACTCC
>NZ_JBFULQ010001060.1:0-1089 GCF_054049815.1 Mesorhizobium sp. P5_C1
GGTCGCGATATCGTTGACTGGCAGCAATGGCTTGGGGAGGTCAACCTCACCAAGCCCGGTGCGCAGTTCGATCTCGATGTCGCGACAGATTTGCGAGATCGGAACATCGTTGGCGTTGCCCTCGAAAGGGTTGGCACTGCTCTCGCCGACCTGGTCGAGAGACATGTATGCCCACCCCAGGAGTGTGCTGAACGGGATCGTGAGCCAGATCGCGATCGGGCCGAGTGCGCCACCCAATTTGCCCATGTCGGCAAAGACTGGAACGACGCCAAATGGCAGCAAGGTGCAAAAGATCATGACGAACAAGGAACTGACGATGGCGTATTGCCGGGGATATGGATTGTTCTTGATGCGGTCGCAGCGCGCCTGCTGATCATGGAAGTCGCGGATCAGCTTGATGAGTTCGACATAGACCTGCGGAGGGATTTTGGCCTCCTTGAACAACGCATTGACCTGGACCGATTGCATTTCAAGCAGGATTAGCGCTGGACGAGGCGACTTCAGGACGTCGTCGGCTTGTTCGCCCAGCAGCGGACGCAGTTCGTCGGCGATCGAGCCCGCATCCTCCTGGATTTTGTAACGCCGCCGGAATTCGACATTGGCCGCCCGCCCCATGGATTCCCACGGCATCGGCCGCCGCAGGGCGAACCGGAGGGCCGTCAACCAGGCGAGATGGCGGTAGATGAGTTGCCTGGCTGTCGGCACATCGTTGAAGTCCCTGCAGAAATTGGACCACAACCGGCTGCTGGCTGTAATTTGCGCAAAGGCTTGCAGCGCTTCACTGCTGCGGGTGAAAACCTGCGAATTCTTGAACCCGGCAACGAGTGACACGGTGGTGCCGAGCACGAGCACGACGGACCATGGCACCGAAAACCCGGCGATGCCCGGCAGACGGTAGGCCGCCACGGCCAGTGCGCTCACCACCACCATGTAGATGACACTGCCCCGCGACCAGAGAGCGAAATCTACCACCTTGTAGGAACGGCCTACATACATCGGGTGCCCTCGAAAGCGTGGACGACAGGCGAATCAAGCCATCACGCCTAGCATACCGTTTGCTCACCATGAATGGCCGTCTTGGCATGAAGC
>NZ_JBFULQ010001061.1:0-1088 GCF_054049815.1 Mesorhizobium sp. P5_C1
GCCATAGCCCGTTTCCCAGGCCACTTTTGCGTGTCCCAGAGATCGGCCCAGGATGTCGGCTCGGTCTTGACCACGTTCTTATCGTAGCCGAGGGCTGTGTTGTAAACCACGTACGGGATCCCGCATTCGAAGCGCGGGTCTGCGATATTGTAGTCTTTGAGATTGGGAAGCTTCGATCTGTCGATTTTTGCGAAGAACCCCTCATCGCAGCCCTGCAGAACCTCGATATCCTCGGCCGCCACAACATCCCAGGTGTTGCCGCCGCCCTCCAGCTTGGTGCGAACGGCGCCGATGCCGGCGTCACGATCGTCGACGGCGACGTCGAGTTTACTCTGCTCCTTGAAAGGGGCCAGGACGGCCTTCTTGAGCGTCTCACCCAACGGTCCGAGGCTGACCGCCACGGTCAGGTCTTCTGCGCGGCTGGCCTGAGAAGACAACAGCGCCRCACCAAACGCGAGCGCAATACCAAGCTTGAGCGCTTTCGCACTCACTGCATCATTTCCGTTCATTTCATTCTCCCATTGTTTCGCCGCAAGGCGACCGTCTTCCACATACCAGACCAAGGCTTATGTCATTGTTTTATGTTATTATTTCTTGTCGTTCCCGGGGTGTTTTCCGATACAAAAGGTCTACTGCCAGGCTTCGATAAAGCATACAGTCTGTAGATAATCTATTAGGTTTGTAATGGTGTCAAGGCATGTGCCAACGACGCACTGCGCCCGGATGAACCTGGCCTTGGCTTTCGATTCGTTGCGCGAGAAATCCGGTTCTCGGGCGAGCGGATTTCCTCCCGCTTGGGGCAGGCGCAGATTGACAGCACCCGATAAATGTACAACATATAGCTACTTGTTGTATTTATAGTCGGACTGGAACGGTCTCTGCAGATGGAGGAAAAGACGATGATTGCGGCTACCCGTGCCTCTTCGGAGGCTACCACCCCGGCGTCATCTGGGCTGCGTACAGGCGATGAATACCTGCGTTCCTTGAATGACGGGCGCGTTGTCTACGTCGACGGCGAGAAGGTGGCCAACGTTACAACGCATCCGGCCTTTGCCGCAGCTGCCCATTCGGCAGCGAGCCTCTACGAC
>NZ_JBFULQ010001062.1:0-1086 GCF_054049815.1 Mesorhizobium sp. P5_C1
TCCTAACCCAGACCAGCAGCCGGTCCGGGTCCTCCTTGCTGCGGCCGTGAAGGTCGAGTTCGGCGCGGCGAAGGAAAGCAAAGCTCGGCTCGACCGCGGCATCGGTCCTGCGCATGAGTTCGCGGCACAACGCTGTCTTGCCCTGGCCACCAACGCCGTAGAAAACATGAATGATCGAGCGATCGGCGGGAATTGCGAAAGCCGCCTCCTCGAAGACCCGCCGCGGCGCTTCGCGATCGACGAAAATGCGATTAGCGGCCGGAATCTGTCCCCTGCGCAGCTGTGGCATGGTCGATCACCTTGGATGAGACACACGTCGTTCAACATGACCCGTCGCCGCTTCCCGGGCAATACGTGGTGCGTCTAGCGGAACTTTCGTGGACCGATATAACGGTGCCGTTCAATTAGCCACAATGTTAACATGGATCGTCCGCCGACAATGGGTCGCCTTTTGACGCGGATCCGTTCAGTTTCGCGCGCGGAAGGAACGGGAGCTTTGCGCCTCATCTCGGCCGTAGAAATCGGCTTCGCAGCTTCCTGAAAGCCGACCTTACCTGCGATCACGTTGGAGGTCGTGGTTGCGCCATGTTCGGACCTACGCGAGGACAGGCGTGAACGTCTGATCTCAACGATTCGGTTACATTCCAGTCCAAACGGACGAACGCGCGTCTCGGGTGCGCAATGAGCCAACCTTGCATCAAATCGACGCAAACTGCGTTGTCCGGAACCAACACAGATGGTGCGACCTCAAGGGCTCAGCGCGTCCAGCACCCTTTGTGCGGCGATGAGGTCGACGATTGGATACCGAGTGTTAAATGTGCGGACCACCGCTTGCAGACGCGTCGCGGCCTCATGGACACGACCTTGACGTGCCAGAATTGGTGCTAGTTGCGTTACTGCGCGAAGCTCGAAGAGTCTCGCTTGCTGCCGACGGGCAGTGGCAATTGCTGTTTCGAATAGTTGCGCGGCACCTGTCAGGTCACCTCTGCTCGCGGCGATTTGGCCTCGTAAGCGAATACCTTCTGCCAGGTAGCTCGCCTCGTCCGTATCGAAAACGAGGGTATCGACATCATCAAGCATTTGCGA
>NZ_JBFULQ010001063.1:0-1086 GCF_054049815.1 Mesorhizobium sp. P5_C1
CTCTTTGAGCAGGGCTTTCTCGCGCAGCTTTTCGAGATCGCCACCCTTATTGGGGTCGGGCACGTACCAGCGGTCGCGAGCTTTGGCGCGCAGGCCGGGGTCGTCCTTTGGCAGATTGCGCAGCTCTCTCCAGTTGGAGGACAGGTAAGCGTGGATCTGTTCCGGAACAGGCCCATTGCCTTCGTAGCTGAGGAAATTCTGGTTAAGCAGGAGTTCAAGGCTTAACAGTTCGCGTTCATTTGGTTTGAGGTGGCTGAGCATCGGCATGAAGGCAGGCTGAATATCGCTATAGACCTGCGGCGTGTTCTTTAGCCGTGCGCGCAGCCATACAATGGCCGATTGCTCATCGTCGACGACCRTCGTGTTGAGGTGTTCACCGGGAGCGCCGTACTGCATTTTTGCGCGGTCGTATTCGGCGGCCTGCTCTGGCAAGAAGTACATGCCATCTCGGTCGACAAATCTCTGTGCCAAGCCTGCCTGAAACTCCTGGCTAGAAATTGGCACTGGACAATCTTGTCGAACATAATAAGCGATCACCTGGTCGAATAGGATTCGCGGGTCGCGTTCCGGAATAAATTGTAATTCTGCCCCCCGCATTTTAATTCGAGGTAGGTAGCTCAAGTGCGTTCTGATAAAATCCCATACACCCTCTTCAGTCTGCGCCTCTTTTAGGAATCTTTCTTCAAATCCGCCGTTGGGCTTATAAGCGGATATTACAAGATCCTGCTTTACCGCAGTCGGCGTAGTGACCGCTTTAAAGCTCCCTTGCTTCTTATCAAGCGCCGAAACATTCGCGATGATGAAACCAGCCTCAATTAATGACGTTTGAATATTATTCCAAACAGATGCTTTAGTGTTGGAAAATTCAACGGTCATCCATCTCCCGGGTTTTAGAAGTCTGTACGCTTCCTTAAAGCAGGAGAGCATTAACTTCCGATATTCGGTCAAGCTCTTGCCGTGAGCGCTATTTTCAATCGCTTCTGGCGTATAATTTGTCTGCACCTTGAGCCAAAGCTCACACAAATGGTTCAACTCTGAATAATTCAGATTTGCGCCAAATGGTGGATCGATGAAAATGTAATCGAC
>NZ_JBFULQ010001064.1:0-1086 GCF_054049815.1 Mesorhizobium sp. P5_C1
CTCCGGAGATGATGTCCCACGAAGACACCACCAACTCGTTGCCCTTCGAAAGGACGTCGGTGTGCGCCACCCCGCCCGTGGCAATGATGACGACGTCCGGGTTTTCAGCCTCGATGGTTTCGGCTTCCGCCCAGCTATTGAACTGGATGCTCACGCCGTGTTTTTCGCACTGGGCCATGCGCCAATCGATGATGCTCATCATCTCCTTGCGGCGTGGGCTCAGTGCTGTCAGGCGGATTTGTCCTCCCGGTCCGCTCGCGGCTTCGAACACCACAACCTGGTGTCCCCGCTCACCCGCCACGCGGGCGGCCTCGAGGCCGGCCGGACCTGCACCGACGACGACGATCTTCTTGCGGGTCTCGGCCTTGGCGACAATGTGCGGCATGGTCAGCTCGCGACCAGTGGCGGGGTTGTGAATGCAGTATGCCGCCCCGCCCTGATAGATGCGGTCAAGGCAATAGTTGGCGCCGACGCAGGGCCTGATTTCGTCTTCGCGCTTTTCGATGATCTTCCGCACGATGTGTGGGTCGGTCATGTGAGCGCGCGTCATGCCGATCATGTCGACCTTGCCCGACGCGATCGCGTGGCGCGCAGTCGCCACATCCGAAATTTTTGCCGCATGGAAGGTCGGAAAGTTGGTCGCGGCACGAATCTCGCCCGCAAAATCAAGGTGTGGGGCGTTCGCCATTCCCTGAATCGGAATGACGTCCGTCAGGCCCGCGTCGGTGTCGATGTGGCCGCGGATCACGTTGAGGTAATCGATAAGTCCGCTTTCCTTGAGGCGTTTGGAGATTTCAAGGCCTTCCGACTTGCCAGTGCCGCCGGGGAGACATTCATCCGCAGTGTATCGCACGCCCAGGATGAAGTCCTCGCCCACCCGTGACCGGATCGCCTTCAAGACATCCATGCAGAAGCGCATGCGATTATCGAGCGAACCGCCATAAGGACCGTCAAGTTCGTTCGTGAGGGGAGACGTGAACTGTTCGAGCAGGTGGCCGTAGGCCTCGAGCTCGACGCCATCCATCCCGCCTGCCTTCATCCGTTCGGCGGCGTCTGCGAAGTCCTTGATGATGCGCTCGATATCCC
>NZ_JBFULQ010001065.1:0-1083 GCF_054049815.1 Mesorhizobium sp. P5_C1
GTCCTATCCGATCATGCCGAGGATCGTAACCAACGAATTTCCGGGACCGATCGCACGCACGCTGATCGAGCGGGCTCTCAAAGCCCAGAGTCCCACCAGGCCTTCCGTTCGTGGACGCCTGGTCGTGGAGGGCGGCAAGGGCGCCGGAATCCAGGATCCCGATGGCAACATCTTCCTCGATATGTCCGCCGGCGTTGCGGTGTCGAGCGTGGGACGGAACCATCCTAAGGTCGTGGCTGCGATCAAAAGCCAGTCGGAAAAGTTGATGCATTCGGCCGGCCTGATCAATGAGACCACCGTTGCGCTTGCCGAGAAACTGGCTTCGACGATGCCGCACGGTTTGCGCGACGAATGCTTCACCTGGTTCGGGATGAGCGGGTCGGGTGCGATCGAAACGGCTCTAAAATTTGCCAAGGCGATCACCGGCAAGTCACAGATTGTCGCCTTCGAGGGAGCCTACCATGGCGTATTCCATGGTTCGTTGGCACTCACCACCCGCGAGAACTTCAGGGCTGGGTTCGGTCCGCTGATGCCGGGCGCAATCCATATGCCATATGCCTATTGCTACCGTTGCTTCGCCGACCTGCGCTATCCGGAATGCGAGGTGCGCTGCGCCAAGTATCTCGATTACAAGCTCACCACTCCGAACACAGGCGCCGACGACGTCGCGGCGGTGATCATCGAATCCATGCAGGCGGACGGCGGCTACATCGATCCGCCTGTCGAATTCATGCAGATGTTGCGTGAGACCTGCACCAAGAAGGGGATTCTGCTCATCGTCGACGAAGTGCAAGCGGGCGGCGGGCGGACTGGCAAGATGTGGGCAAGCGAGCATTTCGGCATTGTTCCCGACATGGTCGTATGGGCCAAGGCTATCGGCGGCGATATGCCCCTTTCCGGCCTCACGATTCACGAGCGGTATCGAGGCAAACTTCCACTCGGCTCCCAGGTTCTAACTGCTGCGGAAAATGCTGTCGCCAACGTCGTCGCGCTGGCCAACCTGGAAATCCTGACCGATCCGGCAGACGACCTCATTGGTCGCGCGGCCATCGTGGGGGCCGAAATGAAGGCGGAGTTGACGGC
>NZ_JBFULQ010001066.1:0-1083 GCF_054049815.1 Mesorhizobium sp. P5_C1
AGCCACTGCTGCTTGGTGGTTGAAGGGCTCCTGCGGCGATACAGCACTTTGAGCAACGGCACTGTGCAAACACTCTCAATTCACGTCCCCGGCGATATACCTGATCTGCAAGGCCTGCACCTTCGAACCATGGATCACACACTCGCGTCGATCGGTAGAAGCAAGGTTGCCCTCATTGCGCACCGCGACATCCTCGAGGTTCTCCGCAAATCACCTCGCCTGGGAAATCTGTTTTGGCGTGAAAGTTTAGTTGATGCAGCCGTTGCGCGCGCGTGGGTCAAGGTGTTGGGGGGGCATGACGCGTTAGGCAGGTTCGCCCACCTCGCCTGTGAGCTTTATGCGCGCATGGAGGTTATGGGACTGGTAAGAGACAATGGTTATCCCTTGCCACTAACTCAAGTTCAGCTCGGCGAGACTATCGGGGCGAGCGTTGTTCACGTAAATCGTATTTTGAAGAAGTTGCGCGCTGACCGCTTTGTAGAGCACAAAGACGGACGGTTGCTCATTCTGAACTGGGACGGGTTAAGCGAGGCGGCAGACTTCGATCCCGGGTACCTAAATCTGCGAGAGGCGCTCTATTTGGATTTAACGCCAGCGGCTGGTGGTTAGCCGACTCTGTTCATTCATCCCAGAAATCCTGCAGCGAGGCGCCTCGCCACGTAGGTGCTTCACGCGACCGATAATGCCCGGCTTAACCCATTGCGTCGCCAGCCGCTTCATGCCCTCCGGCGGCGGCCCGGCGTGTTCCTGGACACGCTTCCACAGCCGGTCTCGGATGGCGCCGCGCGAGTTGATGAAGGCCGAACCGACATATCGCCCCGTCACACGATCAGCCATCAGCGCGAAGGCCGGCTTGCCTGTGGCGCGACGGACAACAGCTCAAGGGAAAACTCGGAGCGGTCATCGTCAACGGCGCCAACGATAGAGCAGGTTTGGCGCGACGCCACGTCGTCGGGCAACAGACGAAACCGTCTCGCCCGGGAGAAAGCTCTCCTCGATGATCTGAAGCTTCTGTTCGGTCGACCAGCGTCGGCGGCCTCACCGGTGATCAGTTCGATCCGTCGATAATCGTCAGCCATAGCC
>NZ_JBFULQ010001067.1:0-1082 GCF_054049815.1 Mesorhizobium sp. P5_C1
GCCCTCGTTCGTAGAACCGTGAAAGAACGCGATCCAAGGCCAAGGTGGGTTCGTCAGCTTCAGCAGATAGGCCATGACCGTCGTGCGATAGTTGTGTGTCTGCACGATATCGGGTTTCCATTCACGTAAGCTCCGACCGAGGCGTAGGAGAAGGGAGACGTCGAGAGGCCCATTGTCAGGAAATACAACGTGGTCGACCCCGGCACGCTCCAGATAGGCGATGAACGGTGACGCCGAACGCCCGGTCCGCTGGAACATGTAGACACGTAGCTTGACCCCGTGCTCGCCCAACTGGTTCGCCAGAGCCGTCAACTGCCGACCAGGCCCAGATACGATGGCCGTGTCGATCAGCGAAGCCACGCGCAGTCCGGCGAAATGCAAAGGCTGGTGTTGCACAACACCGGGGGCCAGGGATGATACCCTGCTTCCAGCCGGCGCGGGCCAGTCCATATTTGTACCTGTATTACGACCCTTCAACATCTGCTTAGCTTCCGATCGCAGCAGAACTGAAAAAATTTCGGCTTACCGATCAAGAGAGGATCATGACAGATTTAGGTACCACGCTATGCAGATATCAATATCATACAAGCGGATGAGAGGCGCCACCTCGGTTCACCCGGAATTGGTACGGAAAGACTTCGTAGGGCGTAGGAACATGACAGTTTCAGTGATCATTCCGCTCTTCAACAAGGCGCCTTACTTGGAACGGGCTCTCAACTCGATTTGGGCTCAGGATTTCGATGACTTCGAAGTTATCGTCGTCGATGACGGATCCAGCGATGGCGGCCTCTCGGTCGCGCGGAGTCATAAGGACAAGCGCATGCGAGTGATATCGCAGGCGAACGCCGGGCCAGGCGCGGCCCGCAACCGCGGGCTTGCAAAGGCAAGAGCTCCCTTCGTGGCATTCCTGGACGCGGACGACGAGTGGATGCCTAATTTTTTATCTGCTGGCATGAGACACTTCGCAAAAGCGGGATCCGAAATTGCCAGTGTGACCGCCGGCTATCTTGAGATGCCGGCCGGCGCCTCGTCCGAAGTTCTGTGGCGGTCGCGCGGCCTGTCCTTTGGCCCAGTTCGGTTGA
>NZ_JBFULQ010001068.1:0-1080 GCF_054049815.1 Mesorhizobium sp. P5_C1
CGCCTCGCCGAAACGCAAGATTGCTTAGCACCTGTCGTCGCTGGCACGCGCCAACACGCTAGAATTGATCGAAGTGGAGAACGGCAGCCACGTGGTAGGCCGGCACGGTTGCAGCCTTCGGGGTGGCGCTGGGCCGTGCCGGCCAATGCTGGGGCTTCGAGGGACCAGCAACGATCAAAGTACAAGCATATTAGCAATCTCGCAATTAAGCCAAATGGCCTATCCTGCGCGCATATCGCGAAGGATGCGCATGCGGGTCCGCTCGCCATCGCGTTTCGCAGACGATCTCATTCATAGCGGAACTACAGCAATTTTCCCCAAGCCCTGGACACCGCAACGCCGCAAGTTGTGGCGGCAATGTTCCGACGCCGACACGGGCCTCCATCGCAAAATTCCACTAGGCGGCGCTCTTGCGGCGGGCGAGCGCGACAATGGCCGGCAGGGCTGCTCAGGCAGTTTGGTTCGTTTAGCTGGAAAGGCATAGGACGATGACGATTTCTCCGTTTCTCACCGCTCTCGGATCCGAAGGTCCCCCAGCCGACCGGGCGAAAGACATGGCCCTGTATGGATGGCTGGTTGGAAGTTGGGAAATGGATACGGTCCACCACCTCGACGACGGCACAACGCAGAAATGGAATGGAGAATGCCATTTTGGCTGGGTGCTTGGAGGCCGCGCGATCCAGGACGTTTGGATCAGGCCCAAGCGGCCTGCGCCGTCAACGATGTATGGCACGACATTGCGCATCTTCGATCCTGGGATCGATGGCTGGCACATCATATGGAACGACCCGCTCAACCGGGATCACTCGCACCAGGTCGGGCGGACCTAGGGGAAGGACATCGTCCAGCTCGGCAATGACTCGCGCGGTTTGAAAACCCGATGGCGTTTCACCGAGATCACTGCCGACAGCTTCCATTGGATCGGCGAGGAAAGAGATTCCGAGAGCGACCCCTGGCAAATCACCTATGAACATTTTGCGCGCCGGCAAAACCCTGAAGCCAGGTAGCCGTCGAAAGGAAAGGCCGTCGTTTTCCCACAAACGACGGCCCCATGCTTGCCTGCCCCACCACCCCCCAGAC
>NZ_JBFULQ010001069.1:0-1079 GCF_054049815.1 Mesorhizobium sp. P5_C1
GGTCATGACCGGCATCCTGATCGTCGCCCTCGTCCTGCAGTTCGCGCAGAAGCGTTACGTGCCCTGGGCCTACTGGCTGGCGGTGGTGCTGATCAGCATCGTCGGCACGCTGATTACAGACAATCTCGTCGACAATTTCGGCGTACGCCTGCAGACGACGACCATCGCCTTCTCGGTGGCGCTCGCCGCGACATTCGCCGTGTGGTACGCCAGCGAGCGAACGCTGTCGATCCACACCATCGTCACCACCAGGCGCGAGATCTTTTACTGGCTGGCGATCCTGTTCACCTTCTCGCTCGGCACCGCCGCCGGCGACCTCGTCGCCGAGAGCTTCGACATGGGCTACCTGACATCTGGCCTGTTGTTCGGTGGCGTCATCGCGCTCATCGCGCTTGCCTGGTACCTGCTTCATCTCGACGGCATCCTGGCCTTCTGGCTCGCCTATATCCTGACACGGCCGCTTGGCGCCTCCTTCGGCGATCTCTTGTCGCAGCCAGTCGAATATGGCGGCCTGGGTTTCGGCACCATTTTCACCAGCCTGATCTTCCTTGGCAGCATCATTGGTCTCGTTCTCTACATGACGCTCAAGAAAACCGCCGACGAGGCCGACGAAATCCTGCTGGAATCGGACTAGGCGAAGTCTTGTCGGGTCGCTTGCATTGACGGTCCACATACCTGGGCGATCAGCCGGAACGCCCATCGCTTCGTCATCCACGGGCGGAGCAAGGAGCGCAGCGACGCAGCGCAGACCCGAGGATCCATGCCGCGAGATTGGCCGAAGGATGCAGCGGAGCAGAATTCCGTACCGCTGCATCGATTTGGCGGCGCCGTATGGAAGCAGCCTCGCGACATCCTAGGAACGGGCCCATGCCGGTGCTAGCCTCTCACCGAAATCGGCCACAAACCGGAACAGCCATGCGACTTCTGCTTGTCGAGGACGACCACAGGACGGCCGATTACATCGTCCGAGGATTAACCGAGGCCGGCCATGTCTGTGACCTGCTGCGCAACGGCCACGATGCGCTTTTCGCGGCGACTAGCGGCAGCTATGACGTGATCATAGCCGATCGCATGATCCC
>NZ_JBFULQ010001070.1:0-1078 GCF_054049815.1 Mesorhizobium sp. P5_C1
GCACATACATGGCCAAGCGCTCCAGCCCATAGGTCAGTTCGCCCGCCACCGGGGCGCACTCAATGCCGCAGACCTGCTGGAAATAGGTGAACTGCGACACTTCCATGCCGTCGCACCAGCATTCCCAGCCCAGCCCCCAGGCGCCCAGCGTCGGGCTTTCCCAGTCGTCCTCGACGAAGCGGATGTCATGCAGCAGCGGATCGACGCCGATCGCCGCCAGCGAGCCGAGATAAAGCTCCTGCAGGTTCGGCGGATTCGGCTTCAGGATCACCTGGTACTGGTAATAATGCTGCAGCCGGTTCGGGTTCTCGCCATAGCGGCCATCCTTGGGGCGGCGCGACGGCTGGACATAGGCGGCGTTCCAGCGTTTTGGCCCGAGCGCGCGCAGCGTGGTCGCTGGATGAAAGGTGCCKGCGCCGACYTCCATGTCGTAGGGCTGCAGGATGACGCAACCATAGTTCGCCCAATAATTGTGCAAGGTCAGGATCAGCCCCTGGAACGAGCGGCTGGGATGCATATGGGCGGGGATTTCAATCGTCGGGATTTCAATCGTCACGGGGGCCTCGGCAGCAAAGGCTAGCTTGCCGGCACGTCCTAGAGACCCGGCGGCGTAGCGTCAAGCAAGGCGCACCGGTGCGGACCTAGCGAGCCCGCCGATGATGTTGAAAGCTTTGCGAGCGACTGGCCCATTGCCGGCCATGGCCGCCTGCGGTCTGCTCATGCCGCAAAGTGTCAGGACAACAGGTTCAATCATGCCCAGTTCCACCATCATCCGTCCCATCGCCCGGCAGGATTTCGACCAATGGCTGCCGCTGTGGGACGGTTACAATGCATTTTACGGCCGCTCGGGCGAGACGGCGCTGGCAAGCGAGATCACCGCGATGACATGGTCGCGCTTCTTCGATGCCTATGAGCCGATGCATGCGCTGGTTGCCGAGAGCGAGGGACAGCTTTTCGGCCTCGTGCATTACCTCTTTCACCGCAGCACCACGGCGATCTCGCCCAATTGCTACCTGCAGGACCTTTTCACCACAGAGGCCTCGCGCGGCAAAGGCATCGGCCGGGCCCTGATAGAGGG
>NZ_JBFULQ010001071.1:0-1078 GCF_054049815.1 Mesorhizobium sp. P5_C1
GCTTCGAGGCGTGGAATTTCAGAAGCGGACCTCAGATGCACTGCGTGCATTGACGTGAACTGACCCGAAGCGGACACTCAAATGGGTGGGCGATCATCACCCGCTCTGCCCCACAAGCAGACCCTTGCGAGCAGATCTCAGGATCACCCTGGCGCTTGGCAGCTGAGGTTCTGCCCCTCATCTCCAGTGCCTGCTAGTCAGCCTACAGCACCGATACGGTGATCTAGAGAACGGCAGCAGCTTCGCGGATGACCGAGGTTTCTAGGCCTTCAGCGATCTCGCTAATCCGAAGCTGATTCCGATAGTCAGCTCGGAGCTCATGGCCCGACCTTCTTGAGAGCTTGGCCAACTCCGTTGCAGCACGCACCGCCAACCAACACGCGCCCTGACTTATCGCAGTATCATAGGCTCTAGTTAGGACTTTCATCCCTCGGGTCACATCCGCCTTGGCGACCAAGYAACCCTCAATACGTTCTATTTCAGCCTGCGCCCATTTCTCGCCGGTCTTGTCCATCGCCTCGACAGCATTCTCGATTGCCGCGAGACCCTCATCGATCCGTCCATGCCGGAGGCAAATGTCCGCAATCGACGAATAGAAGTGCGGCAAGTGCAGCTCAGAGCCAGTCGAGCGCCATCGGTTCATGCCGTCTCGCAGCATTCTGAGTCCTTCGTCGGGCAGGTTGCTGCCGATAGCCCAGCCGAGCACCGTGCGAGCACCTCCGGACCAGGATGCCAGCCTGCGGTTGTCAGCTAATATGAGCATTCGTTCAGCGATCTCACGGCACTCGGCCGGCTCATTGCGGAACCGTCGGGCAATGGCGAGATTCATGAGGATAAATGCCAGATTGAGCGGATGATCGAGCCGCTCCGCGGTTTCAACGCTTGACGCACAATTGGCGAGCCCGGTGTCGACCCGCCCTGCGAGCACCTGCACCACGCCCAGATAGCTGCGACAGATCGCGGGGCCGTCCTCTCCATATCTTGCGACATCGAAATCCCCATTGGAGGTCGCCCAGGCATTGATTCCGGCCTCGGCTTCCCGTGCGGCATCCCCAATGGCACCGAGATAGAAATAGGA
>NZ_JBFULQ010001072.1:0-1076 GCF_054049815.1 Mesorhizobium sp. P5_C1
TGTCTCCGACCGCCAGCCAACGCGGCTGCGTGTCGACGAGCACACTTCCGGCACGCCTGCGGTCTGGCTGCATCCGGATGGCAGCAGCATGGCCTGGATCATCGTTGACATCGGCGAGCGCGACTGGTCCAAGCTCGCCTACCAGTTCGGGCAYGAGCTCGGCCATGTCACGGCCAACAGTTGGCAACCGGATGCCAAGCCGGCGACTCGCTGCCAGTGGCTCGAGGAAGCCCTGGTTGAAGCATTCTCGCTGCGAGGCCTGGGGCGCCTGGCGAAGGACTGGAAGGAGAACCCGCCGTTCGCCGGCGACAATGCTTTCGGCGATGCCATTGCCGCTTACCGCGAGAACATCACCCGCGGCTATACCGCGCTCGCCGACAGCCAGGGGCTGACGCGCGACGCCGCGGCGTGGTTCGCCGACCATCGTGGCGAGATCGAAATGCCCGCCCTCAATCCGTTCGCCCGGGCGATGTCTGTGACCATCCTTGCCGAATACGACAGCGCGCCGGACTGCGTCGAGGCGCTGGGCGCACTCAACCGCTGGCCCGGCCGCAGCGGTCTACCGATCGCCGAATATCTCGGGCGATGGGAGGCGAGCTGCGCCGAATTGCTCGCTTCGCCCAGATTGCCGATCCGCCTGCGTGATCTGCTGCACGTTCCGCAATGGGCCAAGTAAAGACCAGCAGGTCGTGTCCACCGATTGCGCCCCACCAGTGCGCTCACTCTTCAGGGAGGAAGCCTTCAATGGTCATCCGTCCGTCTTCAAGGAAACTGGATGCASGTAAAAAGGAAGCCGGCCGCTGAACTCTGTTCCCGCAGCGCGCCCGTTTCAGGCAACCTCAAGCGTTCGCCGCCGGGCCGTCGTCCAAAAGGCTGYATTCCACAACTCTAGCGRGAGCGATACACTCACTACTCGGCGYCGYTTCCCTCAAAGCGYCGCCGGTAAAGGGCTCRGCGCCCCTCTGGTCTGCTCAGTGTCAAAAGGAGRGCGCCGGGCCACAGACCTGCTYTCGCGATCCAGATTAGCGATCAGCGCTTCACACAGTTCCCTAGCGGAATGACTCGCTACCATGCTG
>NZ_JBFULQ010001073.1:0-1065 GCF_054049815.1 Mesorhizobium sp. P5_C1
GATCTGGCCTCGGGAAAAGAAAATCGTCTCAGAAAGAGACCTTGTCGCCGCCCTTGAGTTGCAGGATCTGCCGCGCTTCGTCAGGGGTTGCCACCGAGGCGCCGAGCCCCTCGATGATCTGGTGCACCTTGCGCACCTGCTCGGCGCTGGATTTCGCCAGCTGGCCCTTGCCGATCCACAATGAATCCTCCAGCCCGACCCGCACATTGCCGCCCAGGGCGATCGCCTGGGTGGCGATGGGCAACTGGCTGCGCCCGGCGCCCAGCACCGACCAGTGGTAGTCGTTGCCGAACAGGCGGTCGGCGGTGCGTTTCATATGTGCGACATCCTCCGGATGGGTGCCGATGCCGCCGAGGATGCCGAACACGCTCTGGACGAAGAACGGCGCCTTGACCAGGCCGCGCTCGACGAAATGGGCGAGCGTGTAGAGATGGCCGATGTCGTAGCACTCGATYTCGAARCGCGTGCCGTTYTCSGCGCAGGTGCGCAGGATGTATTCGATGTCGCCAAAGGTGTTGCGGAAGATGCGATCGCGCGACCCTTCGAGATATGGCCGCTCCCATTCGTGCTCGAAGGACTTGAAACGCTCCAGCATGGGATAGAGGCCGAAATTCATCGAGCCCATGTTGAGCGAGGCGACTTCCGGCGCAAAGGTCGCAGCCGGCTTGACCCTTTCCTCGACGCTCATCGTCGCGGCACCGCCGGTGGTGATGTTGATCACACAGTCCGAGCGCTGCTTGATCACCTGCAAGAAGGGTGCAAAGGCCTCGGTCGACTGGTCGGGACGGCCATCGGCGGGATTGCGCGCATGCAGATGGACGATGGCTGCACCTGCCTCGGCGGCTTCGATCGCAGCCTGTGCGATCTGCTCGGCGCTTACCGGCAGGTGCGGCGACATCGATGGCGTGTGGATCGAGCCGGTAACGGCGCAGGTGATGATGATCTTGTTCTGGTTGGCCACGTGAAAGGATCCTCGTCTATTTGACCGCGCCCTATTTGACCGCGCCTTGGGTGATGCCCGAGATGAACTGCTTCGAGAGCACGATGTAGAGCAAGGTGATGGGC
>NZ_JBFULQ010001074.1:0-1065 GCF_054049815.1 Mesorhizobium sp. P5_C1
TTCCACCGTGGTGTCACCATAGCCGGCGACCGGCCCGGCGGCGACCGTCAGCGTCACGTCGAGCGTCGAGGTGGCATGGTCGGCGACGATCTGGCGGTCGGTCACCTTGGCCAGCGGCCTGCCCTCCTGCTTCAGTGCCCGCACGATCAGCGCCTCGGCCTTGAGCACGGCGCCGGACCCGGCGTCACCGCCCGCGATCAGGCCATAATCGGCGCTCATCAGCCCCGCCGCGTCACCCTCCAACCGGATATTGCCGAGAGTGAATTTCGGCCCGCTGGCGATATCGATGACCACAGGTACCGGCTGCGGGCCCTTGAATTCAGCATCTGGCGGCAAATCGTCGAGCGGCTTGCCGTCGATGGTGATGGTGACGACGCCTTCATAGCGGGCATCGGCATAGAGCGCCGCGACCAACTGTTCACGGTCGCTACGCGCCTTGGCCATCAGCCCGAGCGAGCCGGAAACCGGGCGTTCCTCGTCACTTTTCAGGGCCGAGGCATTTTCGAGCTTCTTGACGAGATCCTTGTCGGCATCGGGCGCGGAAATGGTGACGGCATAGCGCAGGGGGTCGACGATGTCGGCGTCCTCGTCTTTCGACGATCCCCACAGCTTGATGCCGAAAAGCTCGAAAGCAGCAGCATTTCCGGCCTCGGCGACAAGCGCGGTTGACCAGATCATGGCCAAAAGCAGGGCGCGCGAAAGCACACGCCCTGGCGCGGTACCTCCTGACATCTGCTCTTCATGCGCCGGCATTAAGACAACCTAGAATGAAAACCTAAAATTGGAATGAAGTTCTGAAGCGCTCGTAAAGGGGCCACAATCCAATTGTCTGAAATAGGACGGGCTTGGAATTCACACCTTCTGCGTCGCCGCAAGAAAGCGTGATCCCCTGTCCTATGGAGCTACTACCGGCGATCGGCCGGAAAGGAAACCGTTGGCAGGCGGAACCCTGCCGCGTCCTTGTGTTGACAAGCATGACTGATGCTTGATCATGCCTGGACGTCAGCAGTGTCTGGGAGGGTGTAATGGCAATGCGCGCGGCTCGTGGTCTGTCGATCCTGATTC
>NZ_JBFULQ010001075.1:0-1057 GCF_054049815.1 Mesorhizobium sp. P5_C1
CCCGAACGCCAACAGTCCCGCCGCAATGGCTTCCATATTGGAGAGCTCGAAGCCGGAACCGGAAATCCCCACTGCTGCGAGGGGAGGGACAGCGCTCGCGAAGGCAACGACAGCACTTTTGCCAAGCGCTGCGGCGATCTCCATGCGTCCAAGTCCCAGGCTGCGCCGGACGAAGCTCAGGGCAATATATGCCTGGAAAGGAACAGTCACTAGCATGCACCAGGCGGCTGCCTGCAATCCGCCGAAGACAATGGCTGCGGCGAGGAGAATGCCCGAAATTGGGAAGGCGATCAGCGCGCGGATGTACAAGTCGCGGATCGCCCCCATCGCAACCATTACGGGGTAATTGAGTTCGAAACTGAAGGAGAACAGCAACGCGATTGCGACGATTTGCACCAGCGGCGCGACCTCGGTCCACTGGTGACCAAGCACGATGTTCACGGTCGGGTACGCCAAAACCGACAGCACGAGGAGCGCCGGCCAGTGGAGCGCGGTGATGAGGGAAAGGGCGGATAGATAGGGACGTTTCAAATCCCTGCCTTGCCTGACCTCGGCCGAGAAGGCGGGCAGCACGACCGCCATGGCGCCTCCGATAACCAACTTGTCGGGTATCTGGCCGATCCAGAGAGTCCTGCTGAACAAAGCTGCAGCATTCGGCGATATGAAGCGGCCGAGCAGGAGTAGGGGCAGCGCGTCAAAGATGCGGAAAAGAATGGCGATGGCGCCGTTGTATCCGCCGAACAAAACCATTCCTCGCCAGTTGGCGAGGGACGGTTTGAACATCCAGAAGTGGGGCCATAGGACGAAGGCGAGGCCTGCAGCAAGACCGCTGCCGATCAACCACGCCCAGACGAAACTCATGTAGCTGAAGCCCGCCAGTGCCAGGATGATCGTCGCCGCGGAGTTCGTCACCGCTGCCACTATGTCGATGGCCGCAACCTTGCCGAAGGACATTTCCCTCCGCAGCAACGCGGTTATCAGGGTTAAGGAGGTGTCGAGAAAAAGACAGGCCGCGACAACCCTGAAGTAGGGGATGGGGGTCGGCTCGCTGTAGAAC
>NZ_JBFULQ010001076.1:0-1057 GCF_054049815.1 Mesorhizobium sp. P5_C1
GCTTTTCCCCTTTGTTAACCCTTATTGTTGTACTTCTCCGATGAAGTTCCTCGCATCGACGCGCGGGATGCCAAACGAGGTGTGGCAGTCATGAGGTCAGCGGCGGTCGACTATGCGCCGTCCCAAGCTGAAAGGCGTAACTTTCAGCGCGTCCGGGTCAAGATTTACGGGCGCTTCATGCTGGAAGACCGCACCGAACACCCCTGCCAGGTCGTCGACATGTCACCGGGCAATGTAGCGCTTCGCACCGAACGCATTGGCATGCCGGGCGAAAAAGTCATCGCTTATATCGACCATATCGGCCGCATCGAAGGTGTCGTCACGCGCACCTTGCAGGATGGTTTCGCGATGACCGTTATCGCGTCCGACCGCAAGAAGGACAAGCTTGCCGCGCAATTGACCTGGCTTGCCAACAAGCACGAACTCGACCTGCCCGAAGACCGTCGGCACGAGCGTGTCGCACCGCGCAATCCAACCAGCGTGCTGCAGCTCACCGACGGCCGTCAGTACCAGTGCCGTATCATCGACCTGTCGCTTTCCGGCGCCGCGATCGAGATCGACGTCAAGCCGGCGATCGGCGTCCAGGTCATGCTCGGCACGATGCGCGGGCAGATCGTCCGCCATTTCGAGGACGGCGTCGCCATCGAATTTGCCGTCATCCAGCGTCCCGAAACGCTCGATTCCGAATTCAACACCCCGCGCGCCTGACAAGGCCTGAAGCACTTCGGGAAACCGGCCCTTAGCGGCCGGTTTTTTGTTTTTCGAGCCCAGAAGGAGACGCTTCGACAATCCGAGGCCATTTCCTACTGGGCCGCATGACATAGAGGCTCGCGGAGCGCCTCGCAGCAAAATCCAAACAATTCAATACTCAAATGATTCAAATTTTACGCTTATTCTACTGGGGTTTTACTCAATATCTACTTCGCACTTTTGCCCCAAATAAATCCACATGTGGCAATGTCTCCTTCGAACGGGGAGACTACCGGAATGAAGAAGACGAGGGGCAAGCTGTTGCTGGCGGCAATGGCGATGCAGCTTACAGCTTGGGGATCAGCAT
>NZ_JBFULQ010001077.1:0-1056 GCF_054049815.1 Mesorhizobium sp. P5_C1
GCGCGCAGAAGCAAACGGCTGGCAATCAAGGAATCGATTACAGGTTGGAGCCTACCAACGAGCGGAGCATTTCGGGCCTTCGGGACGGAATACCGCCGTGAAAGAGGCGAAGCCAGCTGCGAAGTTCCCGACGCCGGTGTCGAAAACAATCGTCGAATTGGTGGCGACTTAGTGGCGAAACGAAAAAGGCCTAGATCGACGATTTTGGCCAACATGTTAGTAAGTTTGCGGGCGCTGATCGGAGCCCATGAAGCCACCTATGTCGGACTTCACAGGGTTGTTCATCAAGCGGGCAGTAGCAGGTGAGACGAGTGCTCGATGAAACCCCGTCCCGTGCAGAAAGCCCAGGGGCGCTGGAGCCTGAACGCTATACGGTCTATTGCGCCGACGACCGCATCCAGGTTTGTTCTGGGACCTCGAGCAGATGAAAGTGCGGAACGGCTCCGACGTCTGTCGGTTCCAGAGCTACACGAGCTACAGCAGCGCCCTGAATTTCGCCCAGAAGAATTTTGGTGGCGAGGGGGCGAGCTGTAGTTGTTGAGATTACCCTTTCATGTGTGCGCCCCGATTCGCCGAATCGGAAGGCTTTGGGTAAGTTCACCAGTCTATATCGGCCTCGAATGATTTGACCGGCGGGCGGTGCTAGTGGCGAAACAAGTGGACGTGAATCCGAAGCCAGAAGACAACGCAGTGCTGGCAGGTATCAGCCGCCATCCGCTGTTGATTGCCATTGTAACTAGCGGCTTAGCTCTGTCAGGCGTTTACATGACGGTACTCTACAAGTCGTCACCCAACGCATCCGAGCTTTCCGCTGCACAAGATCGCGTCGAAGCCCTTGAACGCACTGTTGAGACTCTGAAGCATGAAAATGACGAACTGAAGCGGACAATTTCAGAATTTGTCACGCAAGCTTCAACCGTCACAGAGAGTGTTGTGATACCCGAGGGCAGTTTCATTGGGGTGATGGACAAAAGCTATATCGTGACTCTGGACAGAATCTCGGGCGGTATCGCAGAGCTATCTGTCCGCGACCTCACTGGCTACTCAGAGAAGAAG
>NZ_JBFULQ010001078.1:0-1055 GCF_054049815.1 Mesorhizobium sp. P5_C1
GGGCTCGAAGGGATGGTTTCGAAACGCAAGGACAGCAAATACCGGAGCGGCAACTCGACGGCTTGGCTGAAGACAAAATGCTACACGATCGATGAATACCAATTGCTTGGCATCGAGCGCGAGGCAGGTAAGCCTGCTTTCGCACTGATGGCGGATCGGGCGACTGGGAAGTATGTCGGCTCGGCTTTCATCAATTCCAGCCGCGCGATCCGCGAGCGCCTATGGAAGTGCGTCCAGGAACACGCCGGACCGCCGCCCAAGGGCATGAAACGTCCAGCGACGCAATGGGTCAAGCCGGGCATCATTGGCCGAGTGAAGCACTTGCGCGGCGAGGATGATCTGCGGCATGCCTCCTTGCAGGATTTCCGGGAAGATGAGCAAGCGGGGAAGTGATTTTCTCTACCATTGGATATCGGACCATTTGCCGGATGATCCRATCATSSACCCRGTTCTGCTGGTGATCGATATGACTGTCGACGCGAAACGGGCGGCGGAAACCCAAGGTATTCCCGGCCAAGAGATCGATGAAGAAATTCGCACGATCTACGAACTCATCATGCAAGGGTTGCGCTAACAGCCCTTGGCACGCGAGCAATGGAACATTAGAGCATTCTAATAGTTGTTTGGTTAGCAGGGGCTACCAACATCCCCGGCAAGTCCCCATCATCCCTGGGACGGCCCGCCGCTGCCGTGAATGGAGCGGCKGGTCTTTTGGGTGCGCTGCTCAAGGGGAACCTAAAACGGGTAAGCAGCTTCTTTGAGGATGAGCACACGCGGCATCAACTTCCTGGATCGATGGCTGGCCAACAACGTCCCSGAGACGACGAAGGCCGATGTCATYTCGGTYGACGAGCTAACCCAYAAGCTGWTYGCCGAYGCCAAATSSGTSGGGATCAAGCGRGRMGAGATCGAYGARGAAGTCGACAGCCTCTATCGAACRATCCTCGAAGCGATTGTGCATTACGATGCGAGCCTGCCAGAATAGCCTTGCCGGTCAATCAGAGATGAGGAATATAATCCTCCCGTTGCGGCGAAGATCGGGTGTCCTTCCTGAT
>NZ_JBFULQ010001079.1:0-1051 GCF_054049815.1 Mesorhizobium sp. P5_C1
TCGAATAAACCGAAGKCTCCTTCGATGCCGGGTGGAATACCGTTGATCGCTACAACCGGAATGGGCTCTCCCGCCGCGATCATTGGCAGGTTGAGCGCCAACCCGCGTATCCGGCTGTTTTCCAGCGTCATCAGTTCTGCATCGGGAGTACTCTCAGCATCCCGCGCATTGAATACGCACTTAGTGAAACGTTCGCCGTCGGGCCAGGTCAGATCCCAGGTCAAGCGCTTGTGCTCCGCGTTGCCTCCATGACCGCTGAGATAGCTGACAGTCATCCGCTCGATCCATGTTGGCAGCGGATGCAAGCGAAGCTGTTCGGCCGACCGAGTGTCTGGCTCCGCGGATGCGCCGAGCGGAGACGACTCGCGCGCCTTACGGATTTCGTCCCGAATCTGTGTCGTCGTGCGTTCGGCGGTACGCTCGATGCTTTCAGGATCGAGAATCACTGCCGTGAACGCCTCCTCGAACAGTTCGCCAGCTTGCGCCGAATCCAGAACATCGCCGGTCTTGTCGATGCCAAACTCTTCGAAAATGACGGCAAGCTTCTGTTCCAGCACTTGGCGAACCCGGAATTCCACCGAGTCCTCCATTGCAAAGTTGATGGCGCGCACCGTTCGGGTCTGGCCGATACGATCCACCCGCCCGATCCGTTGCTCCAACCGCATCGGATTCCAGGGTATGTCGTAATTGATGATGACGTGGCAGAATTGCAGATTGAGACCTTCGCCACCGGCGTCCGTCGAGATGAGTACGCGCGCATCAAGCCGGAAATCGTCCTGAACTCGCTTGCGGGCATCCATGTCCATCGAGCCGTTGAGAGTCACGACCTGGATGCCCCGCACTTCCAGAAACTCCTTCAGCATCTCCTGGGTGGGGACGAACTCGGTAAAAATCAGCACCTTGAGATCGGGCTCGTTCTCCTCCGCCTGAAGCCGGTAGATCAAGTCGATGAGAGCTTCCGTCTTCGCGTCCGGACCGGCCTGTTCGCACGAGCAAGCGGCCTCCAACAGCGTTTCGACATGGCCGCGCTCGTTCTTCAACGCCGATACAC
>NZ_JBFULQ010001080.1:0-1049 GCF_054049815.1 Mesorhizobium sp. P5_C1
GCCCATGATCTTTTCGACCACATCCCAATGCGAAGAAGCGTTGGCTGAGCACATATCGAGAGTTCCGCACGCTGGTCAAAAAACGGTTGGGCGTTGCCAGGTGATCAGAGATGAGAATGATATCGCGAGATGGGGCGTCTCGCCGAATGGCGAGCTATTCTACGCCAGCGCAGCGGACGTAATCCGGACAGTGGTCTCGACCGCAACCCCTGCCCCTGCAAAGAGCCGACCTGCTACAGTGCGCGTCACGCGTGGTAACGGTTCCGGCTCGGTGACAACGTCGTCGTACACCGTACTTAGCACCGGCTCAGAGTGAACCAGGGAAAAGCCCGCCACGTAAGGCGGAGCTCTCCGACACACAAGAAGTCACTGTGAGACATGGTCGACCAAGCGGGAACGGCGTATAATTCGCCAGCCGGCGAGCCCCAACCCCGCGCCGGTTAGGCCCGGTGGTCAAACCCCAGCCCCCCGCCCTTGGCCGCTGGGCCGCTAGTCGCCTCGCGAAGGAATGGCCGGTGCAGACGACGAGGGGTTGTAAGCGAGCACCGGCCATCGCGAGAAAGCCCCCGCTGGTGATAAGTCTATATTACATTAGCAATCACGCAATTGAGACTGAAGTCCTTGGCTTGCCGGCCCTAAAGACCCAAATCGTAATGAGCTAAGCGAGAGTTTCCAGTCGCGGTTGCTCAGAGCCTGCGGCAAGTGGCGGGCGTTCTTAGAGGATTAGGCTGCTATCAGGACGGCGATACGATGCACCATCATCAAGGGCTTAGGAAGGTGCTCGGGATTGATGAGGAAAGCGACACCGACGGGGGCGCTTACGCCAAGGCTTCCGCGATCACACCATAGGCGTATGCATCTCGATTATATTAGCTTGTGCTTGTAGTACCTTTTCCGCCTGGGCCGGCGTCCTCCATCCCAACATCCTGCCCAACGGTGCGCCGGCGGAAAGTGAGGAAGCATGAGCAGCTTGGGCGTATGGGTCGTACTCGCTACGGCGACCATCGCGATCGTTTACCTGTTGTCGTATGTTTCGATCAGAATGTAGG
>NZ_JBFULQ010001081.1:0-1049 GCF_054049815.1 Mesorhizobium sp. P5_C1
GCGATATCCCGGTCGATCTGTCGTGACGCCTCTGCCATTTGGTCGGCGATCTCGCCGATAATGACGCGACCTGAAAATCTTCCAAGGAAGGCAGCGGGCATAGCTTCGCCGGCCGCCGGAACACACGTGTTCGGCTTTGGAATTCCCCTTCAGTTGTGATACTTACACTTGTGAAATTAGCACAAGGATTGTGAGTTGTGAAGCCTGCACAAGTGAGGATGGCTAGAGCGGCGTTGAACTGGTCCCTGGCTGACCTTTCGAAGGCTGCCGGAATTCACCGCAACACGATCTCGAATTTCGAGACAGGCAAGTATGGCGGTTCGGAAGATGCCCTGGCTGCGATCGAGAAGGCTCTCGAATCTGCCGGCGTCGAGTTCATCCCCGAGAATGGTGGCGGTGCCGGGGTGAGGCTGAGGAAGGGTGGCGGCATAGATAGTGGCGGCTAGTTGGGGACGATGGCAAAAGAAGAGTTCCAGGCAAACTGGCGTGGAGCACGCAAATATCAATTTGACGAGGAAACGCGTCGGAAGCAGGCCGCGCTCGATCGCAAGTTCCCCGATCCTGATCCCGCTCACTTGCCACAGCCAAGCGAGCCCATCCCGAGTACCGAAGCAGCAACGCACCAGAATACCGAAGCACCAGCGCGCCCACCAAAGTCGCGACCGAGACGGCGCGGTATCTCCATCGCCACGATGCTTCTACTCGTGACCGTCGCCTCGATTGCGGGCTACGTCACAGTGCTGCTTTTCGAGGGGCAACATATTGTTTGGCCGGCGCCGCCGCAGACGACGGACGCGCAGCCCTAGACCAGCGCGCCAGAACCTTCCTTGCCCTCGGAGGTGCCCCTCCCACCGAACCGGCCGCGTACTCGCTGAAATCGTCAAGCGCGCCCTTGCGGGGACGAAGCTCGCGCGCGATGCTGCGGACCATGATCGGGAGTCCGTTGTGTTGGCCACGAAAAGTCCGTCGATCGCCTTTCTTGCCGGGATGGCAGTTTGTTGTGCCACGAGCGTCGCYGAGGCTCGGCCCGACACGCGCACGATGAGCTG
>NZ_JBFULQ010001082.1:0-1046 GCF_054049815.1 Mesorhizobium sp. P5_C1
GGCCAATCCTACATCGAGGCGGTGACGTCGACGGCCCTTGCCGGCCAGGTGGCGAGCGGACGGTTCCGGGCCACTGCGGATTTTGCCGAACTTGAGGTCTGCGATGTCATCATCATCTGCGTCCCGACACCGCTGACGAAACACCGCGAGCCGGACCTCTCCTTCGTCAGGGACACGGCAGCCACCATCGCCAAGCATCTGCGTCTCGGCCAGCTGATCGTGCTGGAATCGACCACCTATCCCGGCACCACCGACGACGTGATCAAGCCCATATTGGAAGAAACCGGGTTGCTGTCGAAGACAGACTTCTTCCTCGGCTTCTCGCCCGAACGAGAGGATCCCGGCAACCGCAGCTTTGAAGTCGCGACGATCCCCAAGGTCGTGGCAGGCGACGGCATTGAAGCGGCGACGCTCGTGCAGGCTTTCTACCAGGGTGTGGTCAAGACCGTCGTTCCGGTTTCCACCACGGCGACCGCGGAGGCAGTCAAGCTGACGGAAAACATCTTCCGCTCGGTCAACATAGCCCTGGTCAACGAGTTGAAGGTCGTGTTCGGTGCGATGGGCATCGACATCTGGGAGGTGATCGAGGCGGCAAAGAGCAAGCCCTTCGGCTACATGCCTTTCTATCCTGGCCCCGGACTTGGCGGGCACTGCGTTCCGATCGATCCCTTCTACCTGACATGGAAGGCGCGCGAATACGAACTGCCGACCCGCTTCATCGAACTGGCGGCGGAGATCAACACGGCCATGCCCCGTCATGTGGTCGATGAACTGGCGAAGGCGCTGGACCGGCGCTGCGGCAAGGCGCTCAGCCGCTCGCGCATTCTCATCATCGGGCTCGCTTATAAGAAGAATGTGCCCGACATCCGAGAAAGCCCGTCATTGCGGCTCATTGAACTCATCGAGGAATGGGGCGGCAAGGCGGAATTCCACGATCCGCATGTGGCTGAGATTCCCAGCACACGGGAGCATATGGCGATCAAGGGGCGTCGCTCGGTCGAATTGACCGAGGCGGCCTTGAAGGATTTCGATGCTGTGGTCGTTGC
>NZ_JBFULQ010001083.1:0-1046 GCF_054049815.1 Mesorhizobium sp. P5_C1
GGGTTAAGACTCCGGCGCTGACAAAACCAAAGCCATCAGCGACCAGATTGACTAAAGCCCCGATTGCAGAATTGAGGACTGCTGTAACAAGGGTTTTATGCCAAGACTCGCTATCTCAGTACCGCATCCCTACCATGTTTATGTCGCTGGCCACGAACGGGCGCTGGAGCTTGAGAGTGTCGATCATGCTCCCGCCCATGGGAGCCTTTACCGGTGCCTGTCAGGTAGCATTGATCCGACCCGCGTCGCCCTGCTACGTGCGGCAGTTCGCGAGAATGCATTGAAGAACTTTTGTCACGCCGCTCGCGATTGCGCGCGCATCCTGACGGATCCCGCGCCGGCAGAAAATCCGCTGAGCTTTCCGTCGAATTCCTCTGTCGCATCCGCCAATCGGAACATCGGAAGTTCTGGCGCATTGCTTGTAGACGCCATTGCAACTCACCACCACGGACGAAAAAGTGCGAAGCGCGATAACACATGTATGGGGCTTGGTGAGAGAAAGCGTAGTAGGCTTCGTCAACGACAATGCCCTAAGCCATGGGGCCGCAATGGCTTTTTACGCCGCCACCTCCCTGGCCCCAATTTTGCTGATTGTGGTCGCCATTGCAGGCCTCGTTTTCGGTCAGGACGCGGCTCAATTGGCTTTGTCTGCGCAAATCTCCGGGCTGATGGGGCCAGAAAGCGCAGATCTCCTTCAGACCGCGCTGGAGAGCGCTTCTAGCAGACTATCCGGAACCTGGGCCGCGGTGATCGGAATAGTGACGTTGTTGGTGGCCGCATCGGGCGTCTTTGGCGAAATGCAGCAATCGCTAAATTCGATTTGGAAGGTCGAACCTCAGGGGAGTTCGTTGTCGCGTCTGGTCCGGGCCCGTGCAGCAAGTTTGGGTTTGGTTGCTGCGCTAGGTTTCATGTTGCTCGTGTCTCTCGTTGCGAGCGCAGCGATTGCCGCGCTGGGAAACATCATCAATGCTCACCTGCCGTTTGGCACAATCGTCCTCGGCATGATCAACGCGGGCGTCTCGTTTGTCCTGATCTCTGTTATGTTC
>NZ_JBFULQ010001084.1:0-1042 GCF_054049815.1 Mesorhizobium sp. P5_C1
TTCCCACCTTATGCGGTCGTTTTCGAGCGCGCCGAAGACCGCATCAAKCATGTCCTGGTCCCGGAACGGTTTGGTCAGAAAATCGATCGCTCCGGCTTTCATCGCGCGCACCGACATCGGGACATCCCCGTGTCCAGTCATGAAGACGACGGGCATTTGAATGTTCGACTTTGCAAGGTGAGCCTGGAAATCGAGGCCGCTCACGCCGGGCAACCGGATATCGAGCACGAGGCAGCTTGGCGTTTCCGGCAGCTTGCCCTGCAGGAATTGGCTGGCGGAGGCGAACAGTTCGACATGCAGCCCCACGGATCTGAACAGCCCACTCAGGGCATCGCGCACAGCGTCGTCATCATCGATGACATAGACTGTCGGCGCAAAAGCGGTCGACGCGGTTTGGCCTGGATTGGAACCTGCTGTCACGATAGCAATCCGCTCTCACGATTCCTGCTCCGCACGGCCCAGGAATGGCACAACGCCATCTTAGCATATTAATTTGGCAACGAGCCCCGCCACTAGGCGAGACGTGGTCGCGACTGTCGGTAATGCCGAGGGGGCTGGGATGGCTTCCGCGCGCTACACCATCAATATCACCAATCCACCCATCGGCGCATGTGCGCTGATGTTTCTGCAGTCGCGCCCTCTTGTGCAGCGGGGCTAGGCAGGCGATCGCCGAAACCTGCCTGGAATTCAACCGCACAGGCTGGCGGCAATCTTCCCGGAACGAACGCAAAATTCCGATTTGGAACGCACGCGACTTCGTTCCGAAAGCAATGGCGGTGGCAGCGCTCGGCTCACCACGAAGACGTCATTCCGGCTTGATTTCGCGTGGCCAGTTCAGCGCATCTTCGATGCACCGGATCATGGCGGCGGCGTCAAAAGGCTTGTAGAAGAAGCCTGCCGCCCCTGCAGCGAGGGCATTTTGCCGGGTCCGTTCGTCAGGATAGGCCGTGATAAGAATCACCGGAACGGTGTGGCCACGTGCCAGGAGCAACGTCTGCAGTTCCAACCCGTTCATTTCCGGCATCTGCACATCGGTAATGAC
>NZ_JBFULQ010001085.1:0-1040 GCF_054049815.1 Mesorhizobium sp. P5_C1
GACCACAACGGTAACAATCTTCAACGTGAAGCAGGGCGTTCGCGTTGCCGAGGGAACCTTTACTATCGACTACGCGGCAAACCGGGAGAACAACACCTCAACGAAGTCGCGTTGAATTTAGTGGTTCGAATCATCTCGCCCGATACCGCTGGACATAGCCAGGATCGAAATTTGTCCCAATCCGCTGTGCTTGAATTGGAAGTTTCTTGGCTTCCGCGTCGTCCTTCAAGCGAGATTCGATCTGCTCGTAAAGCTTATTGAGCTTCGTATCAGATTTCTTGAACGGTGCCAGCGCACGCGTTCAGGGCGGCCTGACGTTTTCGAGGCTGGTCGAATCGTTGCATCGCCACCGGACTTGTACTTGGATCCGTCCCCTGATCGGCAGCAGTCCGCCCGCGCCACTTTAGCCAGTTGAACGGAGCCATCCGACCCTGCCGACGTTAAGGCGGAGAGGGTAATGTCATGTGTTCGGAAGCCATCAAACGGAAAGCACTTGGGCCCGATGAGCGCCGTGAGCGACGTAGGCTGCGCAGAGAGAAACAGCGAATTGAAAACGTTGGGCGTGCCCACAAGATGCATTCCGCCCGATTGGCCGGGGCAATAGCAAAGCGTGATACCGAGTCGTGTTTGCAGGCATCTGCCTATGTCGGGTGCTCGGGATGGTTTTACTGGAAATGGCGGGGACAGTTTTATCCGACGGATCTGCCCATGAGCGAATGGTTCAATCACTACGCGAAACGATTCGATACTGTCGAAGTTAACGCATCCTTTTATTCATGGCCAACCGTCGCAAATGTAAAAAGCTGGCTTCGGCAACCCGCAAAAAGCAGTTTCGTCTATACGGTAAAGGTCTGCGAGCTGATTACCCACATCAAGAGGTTCGAGGGGACCAAAACTCTCGTAAAGGATTTTGGAATGATAGCCGATATCCTCGGTGAGAGAATGGGCTGCTTTCTATTCCAGCTCCCGCCCAGTTACCACTTCACAAAGGCAAGACTGAACGACATTCTCGGCCAACTCGACCCGGCCCGGCGTAATGT
>NZ_JBFULQ010001086.1:0-1040 GCF_054049815.1 Mesorhizobium sp. P5_C1
GCATGACACCCGACGAGTATCGAGTGAAGTGGGGGCTGCCGCGCGATTATCCGATGGTGGCGCCGAATTACTCTAAAACGCGGTCGGCTTTGGCGAAAGCAAGTGGCTTGGGTTCCAGGCCACTCCGGTAGAGAAGGCTMCTGCGAMGCGMAAKGCAAARTGACACGCCTTTCTATCGCCGAAGAGCTYGAGAGYSCCGYCGACCGCATTGCGGACATRTCGCGRGCGGATMTGCAAATCATCCTTCGSCGYGCTGCCYTGATGCTCMGGAACGTCGCKGGYGTGSCGYTGGAGCCKGCGACGGAGGATGCGCTYAWCTCCATCGCCGCMGARAYGAAGATCGGCCGGTCGGACCTAATTCAGATCGTGTTGCGCGAGTGGCTGGAAACGAACGCCTACCTGCCGGTCCGGATGATCGACGAGGAAAGCGAGACGGACGAGCGCGCTTAGCCACTGGGAAGCGCGAGTTGATTGCGCCAAGGCGCATTTCTATTTTAGCGCCTGCGAATGGTGTACAATACCTCTGACGACGTCGGTCGCCGCTCGGGGACCATTCGAGTGCACGCGGTCGGAACACGACAAATGGTGGGGTTGGCAGGCGTGATAGCCACGGCTGCGGCGCTTGAGGATGGTTCTGCGTTAGCACACAGTGCGCATGGCAGTTGGACCTATCCACCGGCCTGCTGTCACGGCGATACGGTGACGGGTGAATGCGGGGGAAGATCCCCAGCACAACTGTGACACCGCGACCTGATGGTTACGTCATCATTTTGAGGCCTGGCGACCACCAGAAAGTCACTCACCAAAATCGCTACTTCGTTCCCTACGATGCCGTAATTCCGTCTGGCGATGGTAATTTCCATATCTGCCTACATCCGACAGAGGAGCACGAAAACTGCTTTTTTGCGCCGTCAGAGGCGATGTAAGATGGAACGCTTAACGCTTGTCCACCATCTGCGGGACCAAGACGCCAACGCGAGGGGGCTATTCTAAGCACTTGGTCCACGTTGGCTAATGCGAACCCACGCGCTATTAGAGGG
>NZ_JBFULQ010001087.1:0-1039 GCF_054049815.1 Mesorhizobium sp. P5_C1
GGACAGCTTCGCGCTCCCTCGAATGCCGGGAGGACGGGACATGGCCGTAGCGCTTGTACTCGTTTTGGTCGTCGTGGGCTCGGTGTTGTTTCACCTCCTGRGCCCATGGTGGTGGACGCCGATTGCCTCGAACTGGAGCTATATCGACAACACCATCATCATCACCTTCTGGATCACCGGCGTCGTCTTCTCCGCGGTGGTTCTGTTCATGGCCTATTGCGTCTTCCGCTTCCGTCATCGGGACGGAAACCGGGCTGCCTACGAACCGGAGAACAAACGGCTCGAATCGTGGCTGACGATCGTCACCGCGGTTGGGGTCACGGCGTTGCTGGTTCCCGGCCTGTTCGTCTGGAGCCGGTTTGTCAACGTCCCGAGCGACGCAACCGACGTCGAAGTCGTCGGCCAGCAGTGGCAGTGGAGTTTCCGCCTGCCGGGCAAGGACGGCAAGCTTGGCACATCCGACACCCGTGACGTCACCGCTGACAATCCGCTGGGCGTGATCGCCAGCGATCCCAATGGTCAGGACGATGTCGTGGTCGAGGCGGCTGATCTGCATCTGCCGGTCGGCAAGCCGGTCAAGATGCTGCTCCGCTCGATCGATGTGCTGCACGATTTCTATGTGCCGGAATTCCGCGCCAAGATGGACATGATCCCGGGCTCGGTCACCTATTTCTGGTTCACCCCGACCAAGACCGGAACCTTTCAGGTCTTGTGCGCCGAACTTTGCGGCCAAGGCCATCCTTTGATGCATGGTGTGGTCATGGTCGACACCCAGCAAGACTATCTGGCATGGCTTGGCCAGCAGCAGACTTTCGCCCAGTTGTCGGCACCCCAGCAAACGGGCTCGGCAGACCAGGCGCCGGGCAAGACGACGGCGTCAGGTTTGAAAATTGCAGCAAAGCTCGAAACGGTCGGGTCTCGCTGAAAAGGACACGGAGGTGTTCCTATGGTCGACATCACGCCTGCAGATGGCATCCCGCCGGCCGAAGTCGCGGAGGTGGAACTCTACCATCCGCACAGTTGGTGGACGAAATACGTC
>NZ_JBFULQ010001088.1:0-1033 GCF_054049815.1 Mesorhizobium sp. P5_C1
CTGATCGCCGGGCTGCTCATCCTGGCCGGTTTCCAGACCCGGATCACCGCGCTGCTGCTCGCCGCATTCTGCATTGTCGCTGGTTTCAYCGGCCATTACGGCCAGGGCGGCGACGACGCGATGCTTGCCTTCCTGCATTCGCAGATGCTGATGAAGGACATCGCCATTGCGGGCGGCTTCCTGGCGCTGGCGATGGCCGGCGCCGGTGCCTGGTCGGCCGACGGGCGTGGTTCGGCGTAAGGCCTATTTGACGGATACGCTCGATTTCACCGAATTCACCGAAACGCTCTATTTCACCGAAACGCTTGGGCCGCCCTCGACGGCCAGCACCAGCCGGCGGTTGGTGATCCTTGCCAGTTGCGCCAGGCGGCCGGCCGGCCGTTCGCCATAGAGGTCGGCCAGAGATGCAGGCAGCACCAGCGCCAGCACGCCGTTGCCGCGCTGTTCCCATTTCAGCCGGGGCATGATGCCAGGCATCGATGCCGTGAGCAGGTAGACGACGCGCATCATCGCCGCCAGCACGCGTGCCCGCTCCAGGTAACGCGGCGAAGCCAACGCCTTGATCTCGGGTGCGATGGCCTCGTTGAAGATGCCGTCGTGACGATAGGCGTTGGCCAGTGCCAGGAAGGCACGGCCGGGATGGTCGACGCCGAAGAAGGACGCGTGCGCGATAATGTTGAGCGACTGCTTGCCCCGATATTCGGGATGCGCGCGCCAGCCGATGTCGGCCAGCAATGCGGCGGCGTGGCGATAGCGCGCCTCGTCCTCGGTCTCGTCGATGCCGAAGGCGGCAAAGGTCCTGGCGGTCCAGTCGACAAGTTCATGCGCATGGGTGACGGAGCGTGAGCGCAGCCGGGCGAGTTCCTCCGACGCCGAAATCAATGGATCGGCCTTCTGCTCGGCCTCATCGAGCAGCGAATAGAGAAAGCCCTCACGCACGCCGAGCGCCGACACGATGATCTTCGACGGCTGCATCGCCGCCATGATCTCCTGCAGCACGATGGCGCCATAAGGCAGCAGCGAACGACGGTTC
>NZ_JBFULQ010001089.1:0-1032 GCF_054049815.1 Mesorhizobium sp. P5_C1
GGATAGGACAGGGCTGCCAAGCTTTCTTCCGAAATCATCAAAGCGCTCCACTTTGTTACCGCCAGACCGTGCGGCGGCTGGCAACGACACGATTGGCCACAGCCGAGTTATTGCCAGACGACGACCTGAGGCGGGTTGATCGCGCCATAGACTGACTTGTTGCCGAGGATCTCAAAGGCATCGGGTACCTTCTCGATCCCCTCCAGTTTGTGCGTGATTGTCGGCTCGATCTGCACTCGCTTCGAGGCGACCAGGTCGATCGCGTATCGCACCATCTTCGGGGACGGCAACCGGCGTCCGTAAACGCGCAGCCCCTTCTTCTCGATCAGGCCGTAGACGACCTCGGTGCCCACTGGCAGATGGCCGACCTCCATGATGCGCCCTTCATGCCGCAGCATCTGGAGTCCCTGCTGGAATGCATCTGTGCCGGCATGCCCCTGCTCTCGGCTGCCACCGGCGCACTCGATGACCACGTCGCAGCCAAGGCCATTTGTCGCCTCCATTACGGCAGCGACCGGGTCGGTCGTAGTCACGTTGACGGTAATGTCGGCGCCGAGCTTTCTTGCCAGCTCCAACACCGGCTCGCGACGCGCCATGGCGATAACCTTGCCTGCCCCCGCAGCGCGCGCAACTTGGAGCGAATCGAGCCCCATTGGCCCGAGCCCGATGACCGCGACCGTGTCGCCCATGGATATGCCCACGCCCTCGATTGCACCGACGATCGACACGAGAGGCTGAAGGGCCGCGCACTCAAAGTCCGACACCTCATCGGGAACCGCAGCAAGCATCCGCGCCGGCGCCGCAAAATACTCGGCGAGACAGCCGGGCGTATCTTCGCCGACGTTGATGACCGATCGGCAGAGCGTAGACAGCCCCGCATTGCAATATTTACAACCGCCGCATGGAACGCCGCGATGGTAGAACACGCGCTCGCCAAGCTTGACGTTCTCGACACCCTTGCCGACCTCGACGACCTCAGCACAGAACTCATGCCCGAAAAGCGGGACCGGGCGCTGCTTGGCGAACATAGCC
>NZ_JBFULQ010001090.1:0-1031 GCF_054049815.1 Mesorhizobium sp. P5_C1
GTTGTAGTCGACTTCGCCGGTGACCGTGAAGCCGGGGACGATGTCGTAGGCAATGTTGGCCGCGACGCCGACGTTCTTGTCGTCATCAGCCGACACCTGAGCGTTGAACGAGGTCTTCTCGTTGAACTTGTAGGTGCCACCGCCCCACACTGCCCAGTTGCCGCCCCACTGCTTGTAGAAGTTGCGGTCGATGTGATCGTCCGAACCATAACCGCCCATGATCCACAGCGTCAGAGCGTCAGACGCTTTCACGTCCAGGCGAACCTTGCCGGTCCACTCTTCCCAGGTGCTGTCGTAGGATGCCACGCCGGTGATGGCACCCCAGCCCTGCGTGTACTTCACGCCGCCGACGACGTCCGGAACGTAGCTGTCGATGGTGTCGTTGCCGGAATTCGCGTTGAAGAGATAGTTGCCGGCCCCGTCGAAGGTGGCAGCGCCAGCATCACTGGAGCCTTCTTCGAGTGAGACGACGGCCGAGAAGCCGTTGCCCCCGTCGAAATAGTACTGGACGACGTTGGTGTCGAAGCCGCCATAGGGGACGATCGTATCCTGGAKGACKTYGCCGGCGTAGCCGAYGAACGTATYGAAGGCCGATTCGTCCTTRCCGACGCGSAGACCACCGAGCTGGATCCAGGCGAAGTTCAGCGTGATGCCCTTGTTGTGGGCATCATTGCCGTATGCGTCGCCATAGCCGTTGGAGTTGCCGAATTGGATGCGGGTTTCGGTGTAGGTCTTCAACGTGCCCAGCTCGGTTTCCTGGCCGGTCCAGGTCTTCAGCGTGAAGCGGGTGTTCTTTGCCCACGTGTCCTGCAGCTTGGGATCGCCAAGCTGGTTTTCGGCACGCGCGCCATCGAACGAGCCGACGTCGCCGCCGCCGATGTCGTAACGGACATAGCCGCCGATGCGCAGGCAGGTTTCGGTGCCGGGGATGTAGAAGTAGCCAGCGCCGTAGACGTCGCAGATCTTGACGTATTCAGCGGGCTCCGGCTCGGCGACGACGACGGCGTCGGCGGCGCGCGCACCGGAAACTG
>NZ_JBFULQ010001091.1:0-1031 GCF_054049815.1 Mesorhizobium sp. P5_C1
ATGCGCATGACGGCATTGCCGATCGCATCGGCGGGGCGCTTCTGGCCTTTAGGTCCGGTTGGCATGTTGTTCCTTGTCTATCTCGGCGGCATCAACCCAGCCGCGTCGCCATGCCTTGCCCGCTTCTGTTCGCGCTGGGTAGGGGCAGTTGGCGAGATCGATCCCAGCACAATACGCGTCAACGCCTTCCGTCTCTGCGGCGTCGATTGTTGGGAAGGGTATCAGTTCCGGTTCCATGCTTTCCGCTAAGCTATAGGAGGCCGGGCCGATATGGGAAATGCATATTGCATCCCGTCAAATTTCAAACTGAGACTCTTCCGAGAAGCGCATTGGCGGACGGTGCTCACCACCAAGGACAAGGCCAAGGCGCTAGCCTGGGCAAGGGAGATCGGCGACAAGGTGCGGATCGAGGAGATCACGCCGAGGCCGAAGAGGCGCTAGCGCAATAGCATGCCTTCCGGATYATTGGACTGTCGGCTTCGGTATGAACTTGGGCGATTGTAGATCGTGGCCCAACWTTGTTGCCTGAGCGGGTCTARGKATGAYCGGGACAACATCRCCTTCGGTCGGRAACAGTAGTAGAACGACGCCTCCGACTGCTTCACTCATGGCYACCTCCCACTTGTCGATGGCAATTGCTTGCTTCTCGCTGTTGATCTCGGCTGCCATTGCATAGCCCCCTATCTTTATTTCCCCGAGGGCAGCATCGCGCAACCTGCGCGCGAAGGCAAGCTTTGCCACCGCAAGGGCGTACTTGACGATTTCAGCAGGATGAAGAAGGCCGGCGCCTAGGGGGAGGTTGCCTGAAGGCGCCGGCCAAGCGGAAAAAGTCCGCCGCGGTGTGAGGGTAGCTGAGTCTTGACGCAACGTCATGCCTGTAAGATCAAAGGCCCGCTGCCTGCGGACGAGCGGGCAGCGGGTACGGCCCCCAACGCTGGGCAGCACCATCCCATGAAAGATGACCGCCTAGGCGGCTATCTGGCCTTTTCCTTGCGGACTATGGAAGCTTCGGCTCGTGAGCTTCCCGGATG
>NZ_JBFULQ010001092.1:0-1030 GCF_054049815.1 Mesorhizobium sp. P5_C1
TGCTTGACCATATCCCGGCGCTCGCCGCCGCCGTCCGTGCCATAACCGGGGTTGGTCGAGACGCTTCGCGTTCCTCCGAACGATGCGCCGCCTGAACCCCTGCAAACCCCATCATCGCCGATGCACGCGCCGGCCGCAGGCTCGGCCCGTCCCCAGCCACAACACACCAAGCAGTTGCCATGGCGCGGTGATGCCGCGCATGGCCGACAGGCCTTCAGGAGAACCTTATGACCGCACATCCACCCTTCAGGAAGGTGCTCGACGGCGTCGCCACCCGCGAGCAGATGTTCCAACTGTTCAGCCGTCACAAAGACGCTCCCAGCATCGATCCGCTTTCCGGCACTCCCTATTCAGCCGAGTGGTTCGAGATCAACGCGTCAGAATATCACTTCATGCTCGATTTGCTGCCGCCGCTCTTCATGCGCACCGGCATGTTCGGAATGTCTGAGTATAAGGCCGGCAACGTCACCAGCGTATTCTTCGCGATCCGGATCCGGGGCCGCGAGCGCTGGTTTCATGGCTTCTGCGATCTCACGGATCGGCAGTCGCCAGACAAGATGCGCGCCGCCATCATCGCCCACGAGACCCGCGCGAGCGACAGCATGACCCGCGCGGAAAAGCTCGAGGCGATCTGGAACATAACCCCCGTCGAGCTCAGGGGGACCGCCCGCAACGCAGACCCCGAGACCGGGTGGGCCGAACATCAAGGCAGACGCACGATTCTCGTTAACGCCGGAAGGCATGATGCTGCCTTCAAGCTGCTCGATGATCTGTCAGATCTCGAGATCGACGAGTTCCTGTCCAAAGTCCGATTGCGTCGGAGCTGACGAAGGAAGACGACGATGGGCATCTATAAGAACCGCGCCTCGGCGGCGATACCTCTCCATGACGGTGACCGACTTTCGCTCAATGTATGCACCCGCTTCCATCCTCAGCTGTTGAGACCTTCGAGACCGTATGGCCAACTGCCTCGAGGAAATAAGCATCCGCCCTCAGAAAAACGTCTGCTCAGTGCCCGCCACGCGGGAGG
>NZ_JBFULQ010001093.1:0-1029 GCF_054049815.1 Mesorhizobium sp. P5_C1
GGGTTATGTCGGCGGTCGCGATCTTGCCGATTTCCGCGAACGCGCCACTTTTGTACGCATATCCAACGCCGGACTTCGTGAAAGCCACGCCCATGACGTCACGATTACCCGCGAAAGCCCGAATTATCCCGGCGGACTCTGACGTCATGAAAAAGCTGTTTGATTTGAAATAGTTACGCTGATGCGATCTACGCGTCCCGCGCCTAGAAGCCTTACTGCGATATTTCGCAATCCGCCGTCGTATGTCAGTGGTCCTGCTGGCCACTGCTGCGCGGAGCTACGTCCATACCGGGAGCGATGCCTGGACTGATCTGCTCTGGAGATGAGGCCGGGCTCGCCCTAGGCACTGGAATCGATTCCGTTGCAGGGTGTGCTCCGGCCCTGTCGGCCAAACAACCCGGTCGCGACACCGAGCCGTACCAAAGCTCGGAAAACCTGGCTGCAACATCTGATCGCACGCGATCGAACCAGTTTCGGTGATCGGTTCCTGTAACCGGCCGGATTGTCACCGTTGCCGTCATGCCGGAAACGAGGGGCACACCCGCCGGAACGTAGTCGATGGCGATGCGGACTGGCACGCGTTGCGCGAGGCGTACCCAGGTGTAGATAGGATCGACGTTGGGCAGCCCTTGGGTGCCTGGGGCAGCGTTCGATACGCTGATGCCCCGGGTGATTGTTTCCACGTGTCCAAGGATCGGCTCGGCGTAACCCATCAGCTTCGCCTCGGCGCGATCGCCAAAGCAGATCCGCGCCATTTTCGTTTCCTCGAAATAACCATCGATCCAAAAGCTGTCGGAATCGATCACGGAGATATTGGTCACCCCTGTGGGCGCATAGTTGCCCACCCGCAGCAGCAGATTGGTCACATAGCCGCTGACGGGACTGACGACCTTGGTCCTCGTGAGGTTTAGTTCGGCCTGGGTTCGCGACCGCTCGACGATACGCCTGTTGTTTTCGATCAACGCATTGGTTTCGTTGGCAAGCGGTTCGATCTCGGCCGGAAACTGGCCGTCGAGCCTGTGCGCCGTG
>NZ_JBFULQ010001094.1:0-1027 GCF_054049815.1 Mesorhizobium sp. P5_C1
GTTCGAGCTCCATCCGGCGCGCCTTAATCGCGTCGAGCTGACCTTGCAGCGCAACCGTCTGGGCTTCCAGCTGATATTTCGAGTTGATGCCGAATTCGCCGTGGTAGGCATGAAAGCCGAAATAGGCGAGGAACGCCACGCAGAGCGAGGGAATGATCAGCCGGCCGGTGTTTCTCTGCTTGTGCTGACGCGTCCACATATCCAAATCCTCGCGGCCGCGAACTCCTACGGCTCCCCATCTTTTTCGCCCGATTGTGCTTAACGGACGGTTACGGATGACCGGCTGCTCGAGACCCGAAATGAAAAAGGGCGGGAATGCTCCCGCCCTTTCATCGATATCCCATGCCTGGGTGTTTCCGGATCAGCCCTTGACCACCGACTTGCCGGCGTAGCTCGCCTGCTTGCCGAGCTCTTCCTCGATGCGGATCAGCTGGTTGTACTTGGCCATGCGGTCCGAGCGCGACAGCGAGCCGGTCTTGATCTGTCCGCAATTGGTGGCAACGGCGAGATCGGCTATGGTCGAATCCTCGGTTTCGCCCGAGCGGTGCGACATGACGGCGGTGTAGCCGGCCTTGTGCGCGGTTTCGACGGCGTCGAGCGTTTCCGTCAACGAACCGATCTGGTTGACCTTGACCAGGATCGAATTGGCGACGCCCATGCGGATGCCGTCACGCAGCCGTGCCGTGTTGGTGACGAACAGGTCGTCGCCGACCAGCTGGGTCTTCTTCCCGATCAAGTCGGTCAGATACTTCCAGCCTTCCCAGTCGTCCTCGGCAAGGCCGTCCTCGATCGAGATGATCGGATAGTCGGCTGCGAGCTTGGCCAGGTATTTGGCCTGGGCCTTGGGATCGCGGGTCTTCTTCTCGCCCTCGTAGACGTAGTTGCCGTCCTTGAAGAACTCGGTGGCCGCGCAGTCCAGGCCGAGCGCGATCTCTTCGCCGGGCTTGAAGCCGGCTTTCTCGATCGATTCCATGATGAAGTCGAGCGCCACAGGCGCGCTCTTCAGGTTCGGGGCAAAGCCGCCCTC
>NZ_JBFULQ010001095.1:0-1026 GCF_054049815.1 Mesorhizobium sp. P5_C1
GCTTTGTAGAGATCTGGACGTGGCGATTGCCCATCGCGCCCGTCGCCGATCTTCACAAGCACGATCGTCACATTGTCTGTGCCGCCACGCGCCAGCACCGTTTCCAACAGTTTTTCGCAGGCCGCCTGAGGTGTCGCGGACACGGTCGCCGCCTCGATCTCGGCGTCGGTGACATGCGCCGTCAGCCCATCGGTGTTCAGCACAAAAATGTCCCCCGGCATGATTTCGCCTTGCTGGAAATCGATGACGATCTCGTCGCTGACGCCGACCGCATGCGTGATGACATTGCGGCGCGGCCAGGTGCGCGCTTCGCTTTCGCTGATCATGCCTCTGTCCACGAGCTCCTGAACTTCGGTATGATCCTTCGAGATCTGTGAGATCGAGGCGTTGCGGATCAGATAGACGCGGCTGTCACCCGCCCACAGGCAGGCAAACCGCCCATCCATCGCCAGCAGGGCGGCAACAGTCGAGCCGATGGTTATGCCGCGAGATTCGGATATGCCGCGGATCTCGGCATTGGCCCTGCTCAGCCTGTCCTCGAAGCGCGCCCGAAGATCAGGTGCGGAGCTGGCAATGCCGATCGTTGCCAGATGATCGACGATACTGGCCGAAGCGACCTCTCCCGCGTCATGTCCACCCATTCCGTCGGCTACCACCCAGAGACCAGTTTGTGGCTCGACCAGATAGTTGTCTTCATTGAGCTCACGGACACAGCCTTTGTGGCTTACCCCGAAGCTCTCAAAGGGAAGGGCGACAGTGTTCACTTTGCCACCAAGCGCTTCTCAAGCGTCCTCTGCGGCGCACTTTCAGGCGCGCGCTCGTGTTACTTTGCCACAGGCTCGAACATTAAAGTATCGAAAACTAAGGTCTCTGCGTGGTCTGCGGATCCCCATCTCAAAACGCTTTCGGACAGCTGAACCCGGAAAGCGCGGGGAGCAAGAAGGGGTTGGTGCCGGAGCCTGCCTGGATCGTATAGGTAACGTCGCGGCCGCCGATCACGAAGCGTGCCTGCATATTGCTGTCGCT
>NZ_JBFULQ010001096.1:0-1025 GCF_054049815.1 Mesorhizobium sp. P5_C1
GGCCAGGACCTGGAAAACCTGACGCTGACTGGATCCGCGAACATCGACGGCACCGGCAATTCCCTTGCCAACATCATCACTGGCAACAGTGGTGTAAATACACTTTTGGGCCTCGGCGGCAACGACATCTTCAGAGGAGGCCTCGGCAACGATGTTATGGATGGTGGAGATGGTGTCGACACGGCCGACTACAGCAATCAAACCTCAGCTGTTGCTGTAAGTCTAACCAAGTTCGTTGACGCTCAAGTCACGATCGGCGGGATCGCGGAAGATACTATTCGCAACATCGAGAATGTGACCGGCGGCAGTGGTGGCGACACATTGACCGGCGATGGTTTCGTGAACGTTCTCATCGGTGGAGGCGGCAACGATACAATAAGCGGCAGGGACGGGAACGACACGCTCATTGGCGGAGACGGAAATGATATCATCAACGGCAATTCAGGCGACGACAGGCTGATTGGTGGACGTGGAAATGACACTATCAATGGCAATTCCGGCCTTGACACGGTCGACTACAGTACCGACGTCAGCAGCGGCGCCATACATGGTATCCTCGTCAATCTCTGGGGAGTCGGCTCGCAACTGGGGTTGGCAGCCGATACCGCAACGGATTCTTTTGGGAATACGGATACCGTAGCCACTATCCGCAATGTCACCGGTACGCAGTTTGCGGATCAGATATATGGCGGCGAGCATGACAACACCCTGACTGCCGGCGCGGGCAACGACATCCTCGACGGCCACCTGGGCAACGATACACTGATCGGCGGAACTGGCAGCGACATTTTCCATTTCCATACAGCGCTCGACGCCTTGACCAATGTCGATACCATCACCGACTTCTCGGTMGYCGACGACACCATCCAGGTCGACAAYGCSATCTTYGCMGCRCTTGGCGGCAAYGGCACKCTGACGGCSGACCAGTTCRTCAAGAACACCACCGGCCTTGCCGSWGACGGCAACGATCACATCATCTACGAGACCGAYACMGGCTGGCTCACCTATGACAGCAACGGCAGTGC
>NZ_JBFULQ010001097.1:0-1025 GCF_054049815.1 Mesorhizobium sp. P5_C1
CACGAAGCGTGCCTGCATATTGCTGTCGCTGCCGATGACGGCAGCCTTGTCCAGAAGCCGCTTCAGCGCCCACGGCCCTTCGAACTTGATGGCGGATTCGCGGCCTGGCATTTCCGGCGTCAGGCTTAGACTGGCGGACGCGGACGATGTACCGATCGGCCAGGTCACGGTGCTTGGCGCGTTACCTGTCTGGTTGCTCTGGACGATCTGACCATCGACATCGAGTATCGCCGTATCGGCGTCGCCATGCAGCGAGAATGGGGTGAAGGTGACGCTGACCAAGGGCACTGAACCGCCCGATGGAAAGAAGGCGCTGCGGATGTCCGCCGCCAGCTGGAAGTCTTTCAGGGTCGATTTCGACAGGTCGCGTCCAAAGCGCGCATCCTGTTTCCAGCTCCAGTCCTGGCCGGTCATGTCGATGAGCGATGCGAGGTTTTGTGCGAAGAACCGGTCCATCAGCCCGCCCGGCGCGAACAGTTTCGCGAAATCCGCCATGGCAACATCCTCGGTGCCGTCGCCGGCGAAGGGATACCGGCCGTTGATCGCCGCCTCACAGGGAGCCGTCACCGTCTGGTCGAGCATCTGGTTCAAGTTTGCCACCGAGGTTTCGGCGACGTTGCCTTCAAACTCATCCGCCGTTGCGTTGACCATCCGGCCAAGTTGCTTGGGCAGACGCGAGACATTGGCGCGAAGGGTGGCTATCTGCAGCTGCAGGTTCGTATTGACGCGCTCCGTCTGCGAAGGAACTTCGGCCGCCAGTTGCAGGCTCTGATAGATATTGCTGAAGTTCTGGGTCAGGGCATCGATTGGGCGGTGTCCTGCAGGGCCATTCACCAGGGCCTGGAAGGGTCTGAACTGCGCTTCAATGTTCGCACCTGGATTCGGGTTCTGTGTGTCGGCCGCCCTTGTGCCGGCGCGACTTTGCGATTTGCCGGTCGCGATTTGTAGGCCGATGCGGGCCAGACCCTTGCCCAGATCTGCGGCGTGCCCCGGCTGGTTTTGGGCCGTACCTGCCTCTTCGGCGC
>NZ_JBFULQ010001098.1:0-1024 GCF_054049815.1 Mesorhizobium sp. P5_C1
GACCCAGACGGTGACCGCGACGACGACGACGTATTTCCAGCCATAGGTGTAGGCGAAGATGCCGGTGGTCAGCGCGAATTCGAGGATGGTCGGCGCGGTGTTGAGCATGATGAATCGGACAATCGTCTCGATGCCCTTGGTGCCGCGCTCGATGATGCGCGACAGGCCGCCGGTGCGCCGCTCGAGATGAAAGCGCAGCGACAGTTCATGCATATGGACGAAGGTGCGGAAGGCGAGCTGGCGCACCGCGTACTGGCCGACGCGGGCAAACAGTGCGTCGCGCAGTTGGTTGAAACCAAGCTGCACCAGTCGCACGACGTTGTAGGCGACGACCAGCATGACGGGCGCCAGCAGGAAGGTTGGCAGCGGCGGCACAGACCTGGCGTCGCCGGCCAGCGCGTCGGTCGCCCATTTGAAAAAATAAGGACCAGCGACCAGCGTCAGTTTGGCGACAACCAAGAGAAGCGTCGCCCAGGTGACCCGTGCCCGGAGATCGGCGCGATCCGCCGGCCACATGTAAGGCCACAGATTGAGCAGCGTCTTGAAGGTCGAGGAGTCGGAGACGGTTTTTTCGGCCATTTCTGGTGCCTTCTTCTTATTTTCAGCGGCCGGAGCAGCAGGAATTGACGAGCGCGGCGACCGATGCGGAAACATCGGCAAGCGCGGCGTGGTCGACCGCATAGCGCGAGCGCTGGCGATCGGGCTCGAAGCGGACCAGCCCGGCCTCGACCAGTATCTTCAGGTGTTGTGACACGGTAGACTGCGCCAGATCGAAACGATCGACGACTTCACGGCAGCAACAGGAGTTGCTGGCTGACAGGTGCTTTATGATTTCGATGCGTGCCGGGTGGGATAACGCGGCAAGCCGCGCGGCAACGGTGCGGCTGTCCGGGGCGCAGTTGGCCGGCGCGGAGCGGCATCCGTCTGTTTCGGAGGGGGATTCGGTCATCGTCCATCGGCGATAAACGATGACCATCTGTGAGGCAAGCTAACCCGATGGGTAGAACTRCCAATCTCCCCCACG
>NZ_JBFULQ010001099.1:0-1024 GCF_054049815.1 Mesorhizobium sp. P5_C1
CTCCAGGATCGCCACGATCTCGTAGGTGTCCGGATCGACGATGACGATACGTCCGTCGGCCAGCACGAAATACTCGTAGCTTTCATAAGCCGGGACGATCTTGACGATACGGGCCGGCAGCCGATGCAGGCGGATCTTGTGCCGCGGCACCTCGACGCCGACCGAGATGTCGAAGTCGACACTCGCGACCGGCCGGACGTGGGTCTCATGGATGATCTGCGTGATCTGGGTCTTCTGTTCGACCGTCACGTTGTTTATCGAGGCCGTCTTGTTTTGGTCGGTCTGGACGTTAGTGTTGCCCTGGGCGTTCTGCTCGGTGGTTGTACCGGTCTTACCCTGGGCATTCTGCTGAGTCTGCATCTTGGTCGTACCCTGGGCGTTCTGCTCAGTGGTGGTGCCGATCTTGCCCTGGGCGTTATGCTCGGTGGTTGTGCCGGTCTTGCCCTGGGCATTCTGCTCAGTGGTCTTCATCTTGGTCTTGCCCTGGGCCTGCTCGTTCATCTTCGAACCCTTCGGGCAGTTTGCCATGCCAGTCTGGCACTTGGCCGTATCGTGAGCCTGCTCCTCGGTCTTGGTGCCAGCCTGACCTTTGGCCTGCTCAGTGGTCTTCATGTTGGTTTTGTCCTGGGCCTGCCGCTCGGTGCTGGTATCTRCCTTGCCCTGGGCCTGCTGATCGGTCTTCACCTTGGCCTTACCCTGCGCCTGCTCCTCGGTGTTGGCGCCGGCCTTGCCCTGGGCATTCTGCTCCGTCTGCGATTTCATCTTGCCCTGGGCCTGCTCGCCCGTCTTGCCGCCCTTCTGGCAGTCGGCCTGGCCGGCGGCACAATTGTCGCCTCCGCTCGGTTGTGCGGATTCGGTCTGCGCCATCGCGGCGCCGCAACCGACGCCGAGCGCGATCATGCTCGTGATCAGAAGATGTTTCATCTGATTTCTCCTCGAAAACCGGTCCCTTCACTCTGATAAATCCCGGGCGAAAGGCATTGTTCCGAATTTGTGCGCAAACCCCGGTGACATTTTGTGGACG
>NZ_JBFULQ010001100.1:0-1022 GCF_054049815.1 Mesorhizobium sp. P5_C1
CAGATGATCAGATCCCAATCGCCGGCCGCCTCCAGCTTCACCTTCAACTCGTCGGAAGCGCGCCGCCATGTCCAGGCGCATAATCAGCCGGTTCTTCTCGACGAAGGGATTGCCGGTGACCGATGCTTCGATCTGATCGCGGGTAAGAAGATCGAAGTGCAGGCCGAACTTCTCGGCCATTTCCTCTTGCCATTGTTCGACGAGGCCGCCGGGCGCGACAATCAGACAGCGCTCCAGATCGCCGCGGATCAGAAGCTCCTTTATCAGCAGCCCGGTCATGATCGTCTTGCCGGCGCCGGATCGTCGGCGAGCAGGAAACGGAGCGGCTGGCGCGGGAGCATCTCGCCATAGACGGCCGTGATCTGGTGCGGAAGCACTTCGATCTGCGAAGCGCTCACGGCCAGGTACGGATCGAACAGATGGGCACGCCGGATGCGGTAGGCTTCGGAAGCCAGGCGTAAGAGGCCGCCGGCCGCGCCGAAGGCGTAGCGCCAACCTGGTTGTGGTGCCGGTGTAGCTGCTGTTGCAGCCGCTCGCGGTGGCGATGGTTAGCCTTACGTTCTTGGTGGATGAGCCCGCGCGGCACCGACTTTTGTACAAATGGATAGGCGCCAACGTTCCAGAAACGGCGGGGGCAGATATCATTTCAGTTGCCGAGCTCACGCARAAGCTGTTCGCCGACGCCAAGTCGAWAGGCATCTCWAGCACRGAGATCGAGGAAGACAYCGGCAGYGTCTATGAGACAATCCTTGACGTGTGAGCGTGTTCGAGACACCGCACTGGCGGACCGTGCTGACCACCAAGGACTCATCATTGCATGCTGGGTGAAAGCGCGATGACAATTGGATGGTCACTGAGCGAAATTTCGACCGAACGCACGTTGCTCAATGTTTGGACAGACTCGACGCCAATTGTTGGATCGTAGGTTCTTACCGACACGCGCGTCTCGCCAAAATGGACCGTCACGCGATCTTGACCGCTCAACCGTTCGCCCCAGACGATAAGTTGGAACGTGCCGTCGC
>NZ_JBFULQ010001101.1:0-1014 GCF_054049815.1 Mesorhizobium sp. P5_C1
GGCTTGAATGGCCCCGGCCCGAGCTTCGATGCCAATGATTTTTCGGCCGCCGTCAGCCTGGATTTCAATGCCGCCAAACACTTCCAGTTCGACAATSAGTATGGTCTGAACATCGGTATTTTCGCCGGCTATGCGTCGACCGATGTCAACCTCGGCGCGTTCCGGGGATTTGACGCCATCGGCGAAGGCACCAACAAGGCCGGCATGTTCGGCGGCTACGCGCTGGTCTCCGCCTCCGGCTTCATCGGCGGAAGCGATGTGACGAACGGCGTGCTCGGCACCACCGGCAGCTATGACACCSARGGCTAYGCGGTKACGGCATCGGTCGGCCACATCTTCAAGCTGRGCGAGCGYACCCGTTTCGATCTGCGMGGCGGCCTGCTTGGCGTTTCGTTCCGTGGCGATCCCTACACCGACAGCGGCGGCAACGAGTTCGGCAAGAGCCGGCTTTCTTTTGGCGCGATCAAGTTCGAGCCCGGCATCTATGGCGATTACACGCTAAGCAACGGCATGGTGATCAGCCCSTATGCGCGGGGCGAATTGCAGCAGCGTTTCGGCTACAAGAAYACSACCGAAATCGACACCAGGGAGATCGACTTCGACGATGCSGATTTTTCCGCCGCGCTGTCGACCGGCTTCAACCTGAAGRTGTCGGAKTTGACCACCGTCAACGGCGAAGTCCGTGGCAAGGCTTCGTCCGACAGTTCCACCGTCGGCGCCAARCTCGGGGTCAAGCTCGCCTTCTAGCTAAGATGTTTGATCCCAGGCTTTGACTGGGCATACTTGTCCTCAGAATCAAGGGATGCGCAATGGGCCAGGTTCTGCATGGGAGCGTTGGGGTGCGGCAGAGCTTCTTGAGCTAAGGCGCAACATGGCCGCAGCGATGCCGTTCGGAGACCGATCCAATACCGGTCGAGCTATCTTGCTTGGGTAGCTACCGGCCTCATTCTCAATCGATTCACAGTACACTGTTGCGGTTGACTGTCGGCGAGCAGAGAGTGAACTCGCCAAGGG
>NZ_JBFULQ010001102.1:0-1013 GCF_054049815.1 Mesorhizobium sp. P5_C1
TCTTCACAATGCCGCCCCTGCCTATGCCGGGCGTATGATAGGGCTCGGATTCCGTATCATTACCATAACCAGCGATGCCACCCTCCTTGGCAAGATCGCTCAGGAAACGGTCCGGCAAATTCAGACGGCTGCCGGCGAAGCAGCCCGATGATGTTCGAGGCGCCATCGGAGAGGTTGAGAAAGCTCGGTTTGACGCTGCCGCCGAGAAGAAAGCTGGTCGCCAACTTCCTGCCGTACAAGCGACATGGAGACCTGCTTTTCCTCTCCGGACAAGGCCCTGTGAGCCATGAAGGCGTGAGACATACGGGCAAGGTCGGGCTCGACGTTAGCGTGGGCGAAGCGTACCAGCATGCGCAGCTGGCCGCGCTCAATCTGCTATCCGTCGCGGATGCAGCGGCGGGCTCAATCGACCGTGTCGCAGAGATCGTCAGGGTGCTCGGATTCGTGAACGCGGCTGCAGATTTTACCGGCCATCCTGCCGTCGTGAATGGATGTTCGGACCTGCTTGTTTCAATSTTTGGAGCGCGCGGTATGCACTCACGTTCTGCAAAAGGTGCAGGTTCGCTCCCCAACAACATCACAGTGGAAATCGAAATGGTAGTTGCGCTTTCGCAATAGCGTCTGATCGACGCGAAAGGACGCATATTGGTCGCTAGTTCGACTGTTTGGCTACGGAGCCATACGAAACGATGCGGGAAGATTTCTGACTTGGTCCACGAAAAAACTCAATAAAATCAACATTATTGATACGTCCTCCGGGCCAACCAGTTTCTTTTGATAAAGAACATTTGCTTCGCGGAGGAGGGGCGCACGATAGATGCGACAACATCCAAGGTGGGTGTTTCTCTATGGGGGCGGATTCGGCGGTCACCAGAGTAAGACAAACGCTATCAGTGTGCTACCTATTGTGATACAAAAACAGGGCGCGGCGCTGGGCTCAGTACGCCACCCTCCATCGACCTAATCAATCATTTCTGCGACCGCACCGCCCTATGCAACCAGCTATGCCCACG
>NZ_JBFULQ010001103.1:0-1013 GCF_054049815.1 Mesorhizobium sp. P5_C1
CCGGGATGCCGCCCTTGCCGATGCCGCTGAACATGGCGACATAGGCGTCGAACGAGATTTCCTGCGGGATCCACACTGGGGGCTTGGCCATGATCTCGACGGTCGGCCGCAGCGACGACAACACGATCCACAGACCGGGTAGGCAGATGGTCAGCATCGCCAGGAACAGGCCGATGCGGTAGACGATGCCTGTGAGCCGGCGCTTCAAGCGGGCGGAAGAATTCTCGTCCATCTTCACCACTCCGCACCGATCTGCGTGCGCGCCGCGGCGAGCTTGTTGAAGAAGTAGACGGTGAAGGCGATCGACAGCAGGATCGAGAAATAGGCCATGGCATTGGCCATGCCCATGCGTCCGTCGCTATAGGCGGTGCGCGCCACCAGCGTCCACAACAGCTCGGTGCGGCCCGCCGGTCCGCCATCGGTCATGATCTTGACGATGTCATAGGCGCGCGCCACGTCGAGCGAGCGAATGGTCATGGCGATGTAGGCGAAGGGCATGACGAACGGCCACGTCACATAACGGAATGTCTGCCATGGCGTGCAGCCGTCGACGCGCGCCGCCTCGATCGGCTCCTTGGGCATGGCGAGCAGGCCGGCCAGGATCAGGATGGCGAAGATCGCGGTCGACGACCAGATTTCGGCGATCGAAATGGCGATGAAGGCGAGATGGCTCTCGATCAGCCACGGTATGGCGTCCTGCGTGAGCCCAAGCGACTGCAAGGCATTGTTCACCAGGCCGATATTGTCGTTGAACATGAATTTGAATTGGAAGCCGACCAGGATCGGCGAGAACATCATCGGAAACATCATCAGCGTGCGCAGGATGCGCTGGCCGCGCGTCGCCTTCTCGACCAGCATCGCCAGGCCGAGGCCAAGCAGCATTTCGAGATTGAGCGCGATCGTCAGCAGCAGCACGGTGCGACCGAACGCCCACCAGAAATCGGTGTTGGACAGGATCGAAAGATAGTTCCTGAAGCCGATAAAGACGAAGAAAGTCTCGGGCCGCGTCAGGC
>NZ_JBFULQ010001104.1:0-1012 GCF_054049815.1 Mesorhizobium sp. P5_C1
GGCAGATTGCCTGCATGTTGGCGTCATACTTGCCGCTCAATATGCCGTTGCGCAGTTCGGTCGGAGTGATGCGCCAGTCCTTCGACCAGGTCCACGGCTCGATGGTGATCAACAGCGATCGGTTTCGCTGAAGGGCATAGGCGTCGGCCAGGGGAAGGCTCGCCAGGTCGACGTCTTCCCAGGGCAGGAACAACTCTTCGATGCTGGCGCTCTTGTCGGCGCTGAAGTCACCGTAGGGATCATAGGATCCGAACGCCGACGCGGCGCTGCTCGTCTGAACGGGGTCGGTCGTGGCCACGGAGCCGGCGCTTCCCGCAGTGGGGAACGCGGCGCTTGCGCCCAATACAAGCGCGATCGCAAGTGCGTTTGCTGTGGTGTGTTTCATGTTTTATACTCCCATAGCTTCAACATCCTGCGGAAGTTGAAGCCTCGCCCGTGCGCGCCGATGCTTGATCGACACGACTACCCAACCGATCGGCAATACTGGTGGAATCCGCGGGATTTCTGAGCGACCATAGGCGGGTGTGCGAACCTTCGCACAGAGCCCACCAAACGATTATCTATCTCTCAGGCGCCGACATAGACGCGCTATAGAGAGAAGGTTCGCCGCGATACTCACAAATTCGCGCCAATATCCCGATATATCATCCCAGGCTAATTTAAGAGCCGGTCGCGGCCAGGAGTCAAGCGCAATTAACGGTTGCTTAACCCTGTCTTTCACAACATGGTTAACGCTGCTCTCGAGCCTGATCGCGACCGGAAAGCCTCGACCCCACAGCGAACTTCCGACACAAGAAAACTTTGCCGGCTCGTCATTTCTGGGCTGCGTCGGTCGCGGTTATTCCCCTCCCGATTCAAGGTGTTAGGTTAACCAGATCTCAAGAATCATGGTTAACGAACGCTTAATTTAGTTGACTCTAACAAGGCGCGGACTGATTCTGTCGCCGGGATTTGAGAGCTTTCAGCCATCTGTCGGCGGAGAGCCCAAAGTGGCGGCGGGTAAGTGTATGAG
>NZ_JBFULQ010001105.1:0-1012 GCF_054049815.1 Mesorhizobium sp. P5_C1
CATTCGTACGAATTCGTACCTAACGGTAGATCTGACCTGGAAAAATGCCTTCATCATTGCATGCCGAGGGACCGAGGAGGATATTTGTGTCCATCGCTTGCTCACTGTTAGGGCGCAAGCGGCTGAGAGATAGCTGAGGTGTGCTCGTGCTCTTGCTCTAAAACGGAGGCTCTGAGCATGACTCAGCTTCAGCAATCGACCATTCGCAACCGCCTGCTGGCATCTCTCTCGCCTGACGACTTTACCCTGGTGCGGCCGCATCTGGAGGCAGTGTCGTTTGAAGTGCGCGAACATCTGTTTATAGCCGAACAAAGGATCGGCCATGTCACGTTCCCCGAGTATGGGATTGCCTCAATCGTCGCCGATACCGGGGAAGGACGGTTCGAGGTCGGCATGGTGGGATCGGAGGGATTGGTGGGCATCCCAATTGTGCTCGGCGTGGACCGTTCGCCGCACACCTGCCTGGTACAGGCCACCGGCGAAGCATTCCGCATTGGGGCGGGGGAGCTACAGACCGCGATGGACCAAAGCCCCACACTACGCGCGCTGCTTCTGCGCTTTGTACACACCTTCAGCGTGCAGGTCAGCCAGACGGCCTATGCAAATGCGGGCTACTCGACCGAGGAGCGCTTGGCGCGTTGGCTTCTGATGACGCATGACCGGCTGGAGCAGGACGACATGCCTATCACCCACGAATTCATGAGCATTATGCTGGGCACRCGCCGTCCGGGCGTCACGCTGGCGGTGCAAATGCTTGAGGGCGTCGGTGCGATCCGGGCCACGCGTGGTCGCATTACAATGAGGGACCGCGAGAAGCTGGAACAGATTGCCGGGCAGTCCTACGGCTTCGCCGAGAAGGAGTACTCCAATGTRTTCCAGTTCCCGATCAAGCGAGAGMGATGAGGTGGAYTTGCGCTAYTTCATGAAYGTGCGCTAYCGRGGCCGGCTGATMCCCGAYCACGAAGGRGACGAACTGCCAAACGAGAAGGCTTTGCGCGGCCATGCGCTTGCC
>NZ_JBFULQ010001106.1:0-1011 GCF_054049815.1 Mesorhizobium sp. P5_C1
GCCGGCAGATGAACTGCTGATCTCCCCCCTTGCGGGGGAGATGTCCGGCAGGACAGAGGGGGGTGGGAGGGAATGCGACCGGGCGGTCATGTCATTCAACCCATCACCCCTCACACCTTGACCAGTTGCTCCACGCGGTCCTTCTGACCGAAGATCCTGAGATAACGCTCGATCTCTTTCTCGTCGCCGGTCGCCTTGGCCGGGTTGTCGGAGAGCTTGACCGCCGGTCTTCCATTGGCCTCGGTGACCTTGCAGACCAGCGATATGGCGTCCAGGCTGTTGGTTTCGGTTGGCGCGCAGCCCTCGAAATCATTGGTGAGGTTGGTGCCCCAGCCGAACGACATGCGCACCTTGCCCCTGAAGTGGCGGTAGGTCTCCTCGATCGTTTCGACCTCGAGCCCGTCGGAGAAGATCAGCAGTTTCTGCCGGGGATCCTTGCCCCTGTCGCGCCACCAGGACAGGATTTTCTCGCCGCCCTCGATGGGCGGAGCGCTGTCGGGGCGAAAACCGGTCCAGTCGGCCACCCAGTCCGGCGCGTCGCGCAGGAACGACGCCGTGCCGAAGGCATCGGGCAGCACGATCAGCAGATTGCCGCCATAATAGCGCTGCCAGTCCTGCAGCACCTTGTAGGGCGACTGTTTCAGCTCTTTTTCCGAATTGGCGAGCGCGGCGAACACCATCGGCAGTTCATGCGCGTTGGTGCCGAGCGCTTCGAGGTCGTTGTCCATGGCCAATAGCACGTTGGAGGTACCGGTGAAAGCTTCGCCGATGCCTTCCTTCAACGCCTCGACGCACCAGCGCTGCCACAGGAAGGAATGGCGCCGGCGCGTGCCGAAATCCGAAATGCGGATGCCGGGCAGCGCCTTCAGCCGTTCGGTCTTGGCCCACATCTTGGCCTTGGCGCGGGCATAGAGCACATCGAGCGCGAAGGGGCCATACGCCCGCATGGCCGCGCGGGAACGGAGCTCATTGATGATGGCGAGCGCCGGGATCTCCCACAGCGTCGTGTAC
>NZ_JBFULQ010001107.1:0-1010 GCF_054049815.1 Mesorhizobium sp. P5_C1
CCCGTATTCAGTTTCCGAGCGCCTTGAGCCAACCTTCAAAGGAAGAGGCCTTCTCGTGTCCAGCAAGCGAAACAGAGTGGGCGGAACGCGGCAACACCACAGTGCCGCGGCCTTCGCGGGGGCTGTAGCCGAATTCCTTGCTGAATGCCCGGCTGAAATTAGCCGCTGAACTAAACCCGAAGGCTTCGGCAATTTCGACAATGCGCCGACTGTCCGTCGCATCGCTAAGCGCAACATGGGCCGCCAGAAGGCGGCGGCTTTGTATGTAATGGAGAACCCCACCGCTCGGTTCGAACAACTGATAGAGGCGCGAGCGCGAGACGCCGAGCGCCCGGCACATTGAATCCGGTGTCAGATGAGCCGCATCCAGATTGTTCTGGACGTATCGGCGGGCTCGCTCCATCAGCGCGACACTCGCCAATTGTTCGGCGGCAGCGGCATGTTCGGCCGGAGGCGCGAGGCAGGCAATGATCATGCTGCGAGTTGCGTGTACGATGCGGGGCAGGTCATCAACCGTGAGACTGGGCAGGCTGGCTTCGATGCTGTTGACATAGTCGACCAGAAGGTTGGCAAAGTTGCCCGACAGAATTGAATTGWTCCTTGCGTCGAGGTTTGCCGCGGCGTCAGAGAACAAATCACGCGGAAGATAGAGAAGGAGACTTTCGGAGTCTGTCGTCCTCCCGCGAAACGGGTAGCCAAGCGATCTGATCTCCAATTTGCCCGGTTGGCCTTCTGCAATGCGGCGATCGACCTCCGTCCACGACCGGCCGGTACGTGGCAAGGCGATATACCAGTGATCGATCGCGCTGGACCGAAGCTTCGCGGCAGAACGCATGTAACTATGCGCCGGCGCGTGCTGTTGAACGATCAGCATGCCACCGAGATTCCAAGCCGTGTGGTCGGCGGGAAAGCCATCGTCCAGCGATTTGTCATCCGGCAACCTAACCTCGACAAGCGGTGCCATATGCGCTTGCCAAGCGGCGAATTGATCCTGCGGCGCCAGTTCGAGC
>NZ_JBFULQ010001108.1:0-1002 GCF_054049815.1 Mesorhizobium sp. P5_C1
TACTACGCCCTTAACCCGGCAAAGGCCGAGCGGAAAATCGCGATGATCCACTACGGCCTATATAACGTCGGGCTTGTGATCATGCTGCCTGCTTTGTATCTGATGCTGCATGAAGGCTATACGGCAATCGAACCGGTCGTTGCCGTCGGCTCGCTGATCGTGGCTGCGGCGGTGCTGCTATTCGCCTTCGTGGTTTTCTCAAGTGCAAGCGTACGCTCGGCGTCTGCGCTATCGGCAGCCACACGCTGAATTGGCGAAGCCCGAAATTGAAAAGCCCGCCACCAGAGGCAGCGGGCCAATAGGCCGTCGACGGGAGGTTGGTTAGAGATTTTGCCGGCGGGGTCGAGTTCATCCCCGAGAATGGCGGCGGCGCCGGGGTGAGGTTGAGGAAGAGCCCTTCATGATCGCCACCATGTTTCGCTGGGGCGTGATCCTCGGCATCATCGGATTCGTCGGCGGGTTTGTCGGGCCGGTGATCTTCACGCCTGAAGCAAACCAGGGTCCACTGCTCGGCATCTTCATAACCGGGCCGCTGGGCTTCGTTGTCGGTCTGGTCGTAGGATTTGTGCTGTCACTTCGGCCGAGTCGTCGCTTCTGAAATCGTCAAGCGCGCCCTTGCGGGAACGAAGCTTGCGCGCGATGCTGCGGACCATGATCGGGAGTTCCGTTGTGTTGGCCACGAAAAGTCCGTCGATCGCCTTTCTTGCCGGGATGGCAGTTTGTTGTGCCACGAGCGTCGCCGAGGCTCGGCCCGACACGCGCACGATGAGCTGCGAGCAGCTTCAGCAGTTGATCCAGAGCCGGCACGCYGTGGTGCTGACCACCGGCCCCAACACATATGACCGCTATGTGCGCCAGTTCGGCAATGAGTGCGACTGGCCCGACGTGCCGATGTCCGCCGCCGTTCCAACCCGCGACGGCCAATGCCGCGTCTATCACTGTGAGGAACCGAGCTACAATCTACTGGTGCGATAACGCCATGAAGGTGGGGATTCACAGAAT
>NZ_JBFULQ010001109.1:0-1002 GCF_054049815.1 Mesorhizobium sp. P5_C1
GGATGGACCATCACTCCTATTGAGACCGTAAACCAGGTGCGCAGCGATCTGGCAGCATTGAAGCAGGGGATCCGCTATGGCACCACGCAACGATGATCTCGGCGTGATTATGGCGCAGAGCCGGGTCGAACGTCAGGCCCTGTTCGGGCCGGTCAGTGAAATAAGCCGCCGCGTGCAGCCCAGGCATTTGGTCGACGTGACCGCGCGGTTTGCCAAGGACAAAGCTGCCGGGGTCGTGGGTGGCGTCTCAGATGCCATCAAAGAAAACGGCGGCGCGGTGGCTGCGGTAGCACTTGGCGCGGTGGCGGTATTTGATGCCGGCAGAAGAAGCGCTGACGGCCGCACACCGCCGACGAAACCCAATGGATTCCCGTGGGCGAGCGAAACACGCGTGGGACGGAAAGGCCGGGGCGGTGAGCCCATTCCGAAGGTGCAACCCTCGCGACAGGCCGTCACCAACGCTGCTCGGACCAAGATGCTCGCTGGATCAGTTGGAGGGTTGTTGATTGGCCATGTGGTTGGCCAGTCGTTTGATACAACCGCAACAGAACGTAAGCTGTTCGGGAAAGCGTCGGGCGAAGTCCAGGAAGTAGCCTCCGAATTTATCAATCAGCATTTGCATGGCGCAAAGCTTGTGGCGGCGCAGGCTTTTGGTTTTGCAAGATATTCCGCCGCCTTCCTGGCGATAATGGCGACAGTGAGCGACTTTTTCGGCCGCTCTGAGGGTAGCAGCGATCCGCCCATTCAATGATCGGTAGCCGCTCTGACCGTTTCTGGCGTCACGGCAAACCAGCCTAGGCGGTTTACCAGCCACACGTCAGTCGGGGGACGTGCTGACCGTCAGCTTCGGCATTTTCGTCAGCGACGCCGTTGCCATACGGGTGCCGGATCCGAAGGGCGAAGTATCTAAATCCCAACCGCGCGCATCCGCAGTATGATGACGCCTGCTGCGCCTGAGGGGTGAACAGTTGGTGTTGGAGATCGCGACGGAAGCTACGTGGC
>NZ_JBFULQ010001110.1:0-997 GCF_054049815.1 Mesorhizobium sp. P5_C1
CTGCTACGTGGAGATTTTTATGACCGCGAGGCGCTCAACCTCATCAGGCGTCAATGTCTACCGGAAAAAACATTCGTCGACATAGGTGCCAATATTGGCAATCACTGCATCTTCCTCTCAAAATTTTGTAATCCATCCGAGGTGATCGCGTTCGAGCCCAATCCAGCTGCGATAGCCATACTTAGGATAAATATGTCACTCAACGGATGTTCGAAAGTCAATCAGGACCATCTTGGTTTGGCGCTGTCGTCAAAATCTGGGACAATGCGCGTACATTATCCATCAATCGGAAATATTGGTGGCGCTCAAATGTTGCCCGACGACCTTGGGGACGTGAAATGCATTCCCGGCGACGATCTTCTGTATCAGAAGCCGATTGGATTCATTAAAATTGACGTCGAAGGTGCTGAATTTGAAGTGCTCAAGGGATTGAAGAATACAATCGAGCTCCGGCGGCCAAATCTGCTGGTCGAGGTTTGGCCTCAGGCTCGCAAGGAGCTCGAGGCCTGGTGCAGCGCTTTTCACTATATGATCCAGGAATCCCTGCCTATGGATGACAACTACTTCTTGGTGCCCAAGGAACGGACTTGACCGCGGGAGTCGCATGGCAACGACCGCCGCCCGAATTGCATTTTTTGTTCCACTTCAGACCGCTGACTGATCTGCCGGGCGCGGAACCCGCGTATCATCCGCCTGTCCCGTGGATTGTGGGCTGTTGGAGACCGTAAATCTCCACCTCGGAAAGATGGAGATACTCTTTGCGAGGGATCGAAATCCGAACGTAGCGTGCCTCCACAGGTAAGTCAGAGGACCACACCAATGGCATTCCAGCGCTATATCCGCCGAAGATTTGACCGGGCTCAGTGCTGAATATCAGCTTCCAGTCCACGCCATCAATCGAGCCTTCGACTACAATGGGCGACGTTCGGCGCTGCATCCATTCCGGAATACGGTCTCGGTTGAATATCCGAATGGCGAACACTTGAGAGGGCTCTTC
>NZ_JBFULQ010001111.1:0-991 GCF_054049815.1 Mesorhizobium sp. P5_C1
ACAATGGACATCTCCGAAACGGATGCGGCGATGACAGTGCCTGCGTTCAGGACCAGCGAATCCAGGCGACCGAAATGGGCAACGACCTTTTCAACTAAGGCTGCCGCGTCAGCGGGCACGCTTATATCAGCCGCAATCGCCAGTCCGCCCGTCTGGTTGGCGACGGTTTGCAGGATTGCCTCTCTTCGCCCGCAGATTGCGACGAAATGCGTGGACGCCAATTTCAATGCGATGGCCGCACCGATCCCTGTGCCTCCGCCTGTTATCAGGGCTACAGGCCTGCTTTCGTCGACTGCCGAAGGCATCTCCGATTACCCTTTCCTAAGCCACCAAATTGCAGAAGGAACCGCGTTCAAGATCACCAGCCTGTGCCAAGATAGTCGTCCGCAAGACCGTATGAATCGTCGAGGTAGCGTGACAAGCGTGCGCCATTGTCGGCCAATTCCGCGCGTTCTCCGATCCATCCAATGTACGTAAGACTACGCAGAAGCAGGAAGAGCGGCAGCAGCGATTCGGAACGTTCAGACAGTTCCCTGCTTTGCCTATAGCCATCGAGAACCGCCTTCTTGATTGCCGGGTAGTGGGGCTCCTTGCGGTTGCGCAATAGCGTCGTTGCGATATCGAAGACACGCCACCCGTAACCGGAGTCATCGAAATCTATGAATTGGACGGAGCTTGGCGTCACCAGGACGTTCTCCCTGACGAGGTCTGCATGGATCAGGCCGAAATCAAGGTTCTGGACGCGCTCGAGTTTGGACGACAAGATACCGCGAAGCCTACCGAGTTTGTTTTGGTCTGCCACCGACAGAGCGTCGAAATCCCAGAAACGTCCCCATAGAGGGGTCTCCCCGAGCAAACCGTCCTTGTCCCAGGATGGACGGTCGAAAGCATCGCCACATACCCAGGCGTCGCTGATGTTGTGGAGATCGGCCATCTTGTTGCCGAGGGCGCTGAACAAACGAACGAGATCTTGCGGTTCGTGCTCAAGCAA
>NZ_JBFULQ010001112.1:0-983 GCF_054049815.1 Mesorhizobium sp. P5_C1
CCAATGAGGATTACCGGCATCGGCGCTTCCAGCCCGCGGCCGAGCATCAATGGCTTGAGAATATTGTCGCTGAGCCCGGCGAAAAGGGTCCAGACCGCAAAGATGATCGCCGGCGTGTTTGCTTCCGTCGAAAAGACATAAACTATGACAGGCAGGGTCAGCAGCACCGCCGGCAGCTGCACAAGAGCCAGCAAAAACGTTGCGAGAGTCAAAAGTCCGGCTGCCGGGAGGCCAATGGCGAAGAAGCCGATCCCGACGAGCAGCGCCTGGATCACTGCCACGCCGACAACGCCTACTGCCACGCCGCGGATCGTGGCGGCGGTCAGCGTAACCAGGTGAGCCCCGCGTGCCGTGCTGCCGGTGACACGTTCCAACAGGCGCCTGGCGAATTCGGCGGCGCMCTTGCCGTAGGCGATGAGCGCCGCGGCAATCGCGAAAGAAAGGACAAACGATAGTTCACCCGCGGCCAGACCGCCCACGAACGACATCAGCCGTGCCGCGGGCGCGCTCAACATCTGGCCGTATTTGGCAAGCGCCGCCGGCATGTTGGTGGCGACGAGCGCCCAGGTCTCCGTCAGTTTCCGGCCGACCAGCGGGAGGTCGGCAAGCCATGCCGGCGGCGGTGGCACGGTCAGGCTCTGGTTCTGCCACGCGGTGACGAGCGAAACTATGGAAGACCCAAGCGACGTCACCACTGTGACCATCGGCACCAGCATCACCGCAACGCTGACCAGCCCTATCAGCAGCGCCGACCACCGATTGCCGACCCAGCTGCCAGGCGCTGATGCAGCGGATTCAGCATCACCGCCAGGACCAGAGCAGGATGCCGGCAAAAGGCAACATGATCCTTCCGCAGGCGTAGAGCAGCAAGGCTATCAGCCCAATTCGAAGTGCGGCATCAATCATGGTCGAGCGCGGAAGAGCGTGATCGGGATTTAGCGCCTTCGGGTGCATTATTTATGCCTCGCTGCCCGGTCATGCCT
>NZ_JBFULQ010001113.1:0-982 GCF_054049815.1 Mesorhizobium sp. P5_C1
GTTAACCGTCGGCCGTTCTTCGTCACCCAGCAAGCGGCGGATGATCTCGTCTTCGAGTTCGGACACCAGGGTCGTGTATTCGGAAATCTCTGCCGGCCGCCTTGGCTTCGCTTTCTTCAGTCTGGTGAGCGTCGTGCGAGCCAGCCGGTAGTCTTCACACATATCCCGCAAGACCTCGTCCGAGATGCTGCGGGCCTTGATCAACTCCGCCACATCAACGAACCGGACCATCGCGGCCGTCAGCGGCATTGACCTGTTRCTCGGGTCTTTCATTGGTACTTCGCAGACAGTCGCATTAGTTTGCCCCTTCGCCTGCAGGATGCACAGCGGCGACAAGTAAGTTACAGTTGCCGGCGCAACGGCCGTGAGGCAGTTGCGCCTTCCATTTCGAAACTCCTGGCGGCTCACCGGAAATACCGCTGCCCGAGCCGCCGGATCACGCGGTTGATGGCACAATCCAACCGCCCATTTTCGCGAGGGCAGCGGCAGAGATCATCTTCTGTTCGGCAACCGTGCCTCCGTGACGGCGCGTCACATCGTAGAACCGCGACTCCCAACGGTTCTCCAACAGAACGACGACTTCGGAATGCCCAGGACGCAGTCGCTCCGCGCGCCGGCGAAGGTCGTCAGCAGACAGACCAAAGTCACCGGCACCAGCCGCTCGCGCCGCCGCCTTTGCGCTCGTCCGGATTTCTGCCGTGTCGCCGCGCGCTTGGGCTGCAAGCGCTGCGATCAAGGCATTGACCTCGACGACGTCCTCGCCGTCCTCCAGGCGCCCACCTTGCATTCCCGATATCCTGCCCTCGCTGTCCTTTCTCGTAATCGCGAATGCATCCGGGCGAACCAACCCGCCCTCGAACAGCTGTTTCAGTTCAGCGAGGAAATCGAACGGCAGCAGATATCGCGGGAAATGGATGCTTATCAGATCTATGGAACCTAGCTGGCTCAAATCGAGCTTTGACAAGTCGAATTGATCGGTGCC
>NZ_JBFULQ010001114.1:0-981 GCF_054049815.1 Mesorhizobium sp. P5_C1
ATAACGAACAACCTCGACATCAACGACTTGATCAGAGGTCTCCTCAATCTCGTGAGCCTCGATCTGCGCCATCATCGCATCGCGGTCGAGGTGGACCTCGCTGAGAACCTGGAGCCCATCAGGGGCGATCGCTGTCAACTGGAGCGGGTCGTCGCCAACCTCGTCGCGAACGGCATCGAGGCGATGAGCATGGTGCAGGACCGGCAGCGAAAGCTGCGCATCGTCACCCAACTCGACAAGAATGGCGATGTGCTGGTTGCAGTCGGGGACTCGGGCACAGGGCTCGATCCAGCACTTATCGATCGCATCTTCGATCCCCTGTTTACGACCAAGCGCGAGGGCATGGGATTGGGGCTGTGGATATGCCGCTCTATCGTCGCAGCCCACGGCGGTCGGCTCTGGGCCACACCCGATGTTCCGCATGGCAGCATTTTCCAATTCGTCATCCCAAAGACAGTTGAGCCAAACTCAGTCGGATCGAGTCGATGCCGGCGGACGATGCGAACGAACCGCCAGGTCGAAGGGCTTTATCGCGGCGCTCCATTTTGATGATCTCGTTCGGCGGCGTGGGAAGTCGGAAAACATGCCTGTCTTGAGCAACATGGCCTGCCTTGATCGACAGGCGGCGCGCCTGTGACATGTTCATGAGGCTTCACGCTGCAGACCCGCGCCGCTCCTGAGAGACGGCGGGGCTGCGGCGAGACGGTGGAACCTTCTCATTCACCCTTGAGCTGGTGGAGGAAGTTCTTGCCTTCAGCCGGATGGGCCTTGAACGAATTGATGCCGTCAAACCACCCATTCTGGGAGAAGTCGCTGTAATTGCTGCTGTGATCGCCACGGTCGCGACCGCCATCGCGGTCTCCCCCGTGCGACGAGGCGGCAAAGGCGCCGGTGAGCGGAACGGTGACGATCATCGCGGCAAGCACCGCCTTCAGAGGGATAGAACGCATGATTAGATATCCTTTTCGATGAGGATGGCGG
>NZ_JBFULQ010001115.1:0-980 GCF_054049815.1 Mesorhizobium sp. P5_C1
GAGCAGCACTGACGAGCAATATCGAACTCGTGTGGCGGCGCTTCTAGTTCGGCGCGGTGCAACGGCAGAGAAATGCACCAGGCTCATACAAACTGACAACGCTGTAGCAACTGGAATAGCGGTGGCGGCGGTAGGCGGCGCAGCCGCCGCGGCCGCTGCCAACAATGGCTATGGCGGCGGCGGATATTACCGTCCACCTCCGGCCTATGGCGTCGCGTGGGACCAATTCTACGACCAATACTACAATCTCACGTGGCGGTGCCGTGACAAGGGAACCGGGCGGTTCGTGGACGACTATTACTGCAACGGCATGCCCATGTTCGACAGCACATGGCCAGGTTGGTCGGCGTAGGACAGGCTATGGATCGATTCGCGCAATGGCAATCGATCGGCACGCCGGCTTGCGAGCGTGCCGTTGCGGCTTTTGTTCGTGACGGCAGCTTAGTGGCCCATTTCGTGTGCAGCGTAGCGATCGCCTTCCTGAGACTAACCTATTGGGCTGGATTGGGTCGAAACCGGCGCCGATCACAGGCGTCGCGTCGAGCACCCATGTTCCGTCCCGCACAAAAAGCCCGCCACCTTTCGGCAGCGGGCCCAGGTCGAGGAGGTTGCGCTAGGCGTGCGGTCGCGGAGTGGGGGTAGCGCGGTCGGTCTGACGGTGCGCTACTCCGGCGATCCGGCCGGAACTCCCGCCAAGGCTCGACCCATCCTCTGCCGCTGAACGGCCGCATTGCGCCGCATGTCAGACGTTTACGTCTACTCTGTCGGCTCCTGGAAGCCGACATCTCCGTTGACCCGGATTTGTCGGTTGCGGCGTAGGACATGTGTGGCCCAGCTTTCCCCGTTCAGAACCATGGCCGGCTGCTGACGTCCCCAAAACAAAAGTCGCTCTAAACATCCGACAGCTGGCCCATCCGGTCTTCGGTAGCGAGCGTCGCATCACAAGCCTTAGCTGTTCTTATCTTAAGTGACTACATGCT
>NZ_JBFULQ010001116.1:0-980 GCF_054049815.1 Mesorhizobium sp. P5_C1
TATCTCGGCGGCGGTGGGTCCTGTCGCGATGAATTCGCGTCCTGCCCTTCCAAGTTCTTTCCAGCGGACGAGGGAAGCCGAGCTGCCGGTCTTGAGCGGAGATTCAGGTTGCGGTCGGTCCGGCTCGATGAGGGCGTCAACCGCCGCGAAGGACGAATCGGCCAAGTGCAGCACGTAGCGGAAGAGCACACCGTTTGCCATCGTCCAGAACAACAGTATCGCGACTGCGAAACCGATCACCTTCGAAACCCTGCGTGGGACGAAGCGGCCCAACCTTTCTGAAAACCAACGGGAGATACCTTTGAAGAGCCTGGCAAGCGCGATGACCACCAGGAACGTAGCGATCGCAATGAAACAGACCTCAACCGGATGCCCGCTCGTCACGGGTTCGAGCTGCATCAGTCGACGGATCGAGTTCTGCCATTCCGCCGCCCACCACAGAAACAGTATGGCGATGACGGCGCAAGCGGCCGCGACAGCAATCTTGAGAGAGAGCAGAAGCCGCTCACGCGGTTCCGGCAGTTCCATATAGGTCCATAGCCAGCGCCAGGCGACTCCGATGCCGTATCCGACGGCGAAACATGCCCCGGACAGCACGCCTTGGGTCAGGTAGGTGCGGGGAATGAGCGTCGGAGTAAGCGAGGCGACGAAGAACAGCGTGCCCAAAGCGAGGCCGCCGGCGGAAAGCGAGCGCCAGAACCTTGTCACCCAGCTGCGCATACGCCCGTTTCGCTTCCCTTTGGGATGAATTGTCTCGGGATGATTACGATGGGCATCATGGCTCGCTCTCGCGTTTAATAGAAGGACGCAGCTGCTGAAATTTCCGTTTGCCTCGTCCGGCAAGGCGCACCATGTACTCGGTTGAGCGTCGACCTTTCGCGCCGACGCCACCACGACCGCCAGCGTGGTCGCCTGCGACGTCAGCTTTCAGGAAGCGGCAAAGCTGGCCTCTACAGTCGAGATGCGGCGCTGAGTTGCCC
>NZ_JBFULQ010001117.1:0-979 GCF_054049815.1 Mesorhizobium sp. P5_C1
CATATTGTAGTACCGGTAGGTTGCCAGCCGACCGACGAAAATCGCATCGGTCTGCTGAGCCGCGAGTGCCTCATATCGCTTGTATAGCACTTCATTGTCCGCCCTGGGCACCGGATAGTAAGGATCGCCGTCATCCGTTGGATATTCGTAGGTCAGGCTTGTTTGAGGATGCTGCTGTCCCGTCATATGTTTGTATTCCGTGATCCTGGTGAAGGCCTCGGTCTGCGGGTAGTTGACGACGGCGACCGGCTGGAACCGTGGGGTGTCGAGTGTGACGTGCTCGAAACGCAAAGATCGGTACGGCAATTTTCCCAGCCTGAAGTCGAAAAATTCATCGATTGGACCGCTATAGATGAGGCGCCGATAGGGGATGACCTCTCGAACCTCGCGGTAGTCCGTTTGCAGCATCACCTTGATATTGGGATGGGCCAGCATCCGTTGAAACATGCGTGAGTAGCCGCCCGCTGGCATGCTTTGGAACGCGTCGCCGAAATACCTGTCATCGCGATTGGTTCGTGTCGGCACGCGCGCTGTCACTGACCTGCTCAGCTGCGACGGGTCGACCCCCCACTGCTTTCGCGTGTAGCCTTGGAAAAACTTCTGGTAGAGCTCGCGTCCCACCGTGCCCACGACCACGTCCTCGGCGGTGCGGATTTCTTGCACGCTCTCTCTCCGTTCGACCAGAAACTGCTCCATTTGCTCGGAGGTTAGCTCGAGGCCATAGAGACGATTGATCGTGTCCAGGTTAATTGGAATTGGCAGAAGCTGACCGTCAACCTTGGCTAGAACACGGTGCTCATAAGGGCGCCACGCCGTGAACTGAGACAGGTAGGCGACAATGGATTCAGAATTGGTGTGAAAGATATGCGGCCCATAGCGATGCACGAGAATGCCGGCTTCATCGTACCAATCAAAAGCGTTGCCGCCGATGTGACTCCGACGATCGACGACGAGCACTGTCTCGCCGCGCCGACTGGCT
>NZ_JBFULQ010001118.1:0-977 GCF_054049815.1 Mesorhizobium sp. P5_C1
GACTAAGGACCAAGGATGGGCCTGACATCTCGATAACGTCACCCCGTGGGAAAGGCTGGGCCTGGGCCGCCAAGAGTTCATTGATGGTGGCGCCCTTCCAGTCGGCCGACACCAGCAGGTCGTGGGATCGCGACAGCGCCATGATGCGCTCGCGGACCTGGGATTCAAATTGCTTGGGCGTCTCCGATCGCTTGTTGGTCTCCCGGATCATCGACAGAATGACCGAGTACTGGTTTTTCACCCGGTGGTTGACCTCGCGCATCAGCATGCGGATGCGGTGCTCGTTTTCCCTCGCCAACGTGATGTCCCGCGCAATCTTCGATGCGCCGACGATCTGCCCAGTTGCGTTACGCACGGGCGATATCGTCAGCGAAACCGGAACCAGGCTGCCATCCTTGCGCTGGCGGGTCGTTTCGAACGGTTCGACGCGTTCGCCACGGCGAATGCGTTCGAGAATTCGGGGTTCTTCGTCCTGGTGGTTATCCGGGATCAGCATGGTCACCGACTGACCGATCGCTTCGTCGGCGGTATAGCCGAACAGGCGCTCGGCGCCATGGTTCCAGCTCTTGATGATGGTGTTGAGATCCTTGCTGACGATTGCATCGAACGAGGATTCCACGATCGCCGACAAGTGCTGCCTGGCTTCTTCAGCACGCTGGCGGTCCGTCAGGTCGAGCAGCATATTGACTGCAYCGATGAGGTTGCCGTGCTCATCCTGCAACGGCGTGGGGTAGGGTAGGAACGGAAAGAAGGATCCGTCCGGACGTTGCGCCACGGCCTCCTGATTGCGGACCGGCCGGTTTTCCTTGAGCGCAATCGCCATCGGGCACTCGTCATGCGGCAGTTCCTTGCCGTCGGCCGTGAACAGCTTGAACGTCACACACCATTTGTCCTTGCCGATGGCGGGCTCCCGTCCTGCCAGATCGGCAGCAGCGCGATTGTAATAGGTAATGGTGCCGTCCTGGTCAGTCGTATAG
>NZ_JBFULQ010001119.1:0-973 GCF_054049815.1 Mesorhizobium sp. P5_C1
TCTTGCCGGCGCCATTCGGGCCGACGAGCCCCAACCGGTCGCCCGCCTTGAGTTCGAAACTGACATCGTCGAGCGCCTGCACGACCTGCTTGGTGCCCGACTTCGATATGTTGCCGCCGAGAGCGCTCCGACGCCGGCCAGGCGCCGAAAGCGTCAACTTTTCGAACAGGCGATAAACGAGGCTGACATTGTTCAGTTTGATGGAGGTCATGGAACTCAGATCAGGAAAACGATGCGCTTGCGATAAAGGCCCAGCAGCAGCAACGCAAGGGCCCAGACGCCGAGACAAACGTAGCCTGTCACCGTCAACGCATGCGTCGGAAAGATGCCCGCCGTGATCGGCTCACGCACGCCCTCCAGGAAGTAGGTGAACGGGTTCCAATGATAGGCATATTTTTGAACGCCCTCTTGCCCGCTGTAGACCCAGAAGACAGGCGTCAGGAACATGCCCACCCGCATCAGGTTCCCGACGATGAACTCACTATCCGGAAAGAAGGCGCCCAAGAACGCAAAGACCGTGACAAGCGCAGGAGTTGCCACGACGATGAGCAACAGGCCCAGCAACGACAGCAGCCAGTTTGTGTTGATCCCGTAACCGGCCAGCAGCAAAATAAGAACGCAACCCGCCAACGAATAACCAGCCCGGATGATGCATTGCATCGTCAATCGCATCACATACACGAACAACGGCAGCGTCGTGCCTTGAATGAAGCTCGCTTCGCGCTGGAAGAGTGACACGCTCATGGTGATGGTTTCGGTGAGGTAGAACCACACCAGCATACCGATGGCGACATAGGCTATGTAGCTTGGGTCGCTGGCGTCCTTGGTCACGAAAACGAAGACAAATGTGCCGACGAAAGCAAAATAATTGACCAGCATCCAAAGCGGACCCAGGGTCGTGCGCCTGTGCTGGTCGCCGATGTCCTCATGGGCGAGCGCGACCCAGACCCGGTGCAACCGCACGGCCTTGGAG
>NZ_JBFULQ010001120.1:0-973 GCF_054049815.1 Mesorhizobium sp. P5_C1
CCCAGAACCCTACAGTCTGGAGAGGCGAGCGCGCGACAATATGCTAGCTGGTGTTTTTGCGGGCAAAGCGGGACAGGTGACAACCACCACAACCAACAGACTCTTAGAATCAGAAGAATCTTAGATATAAGAATCTTTGATTATAGAGAGGCTTGGAGAAGCGAGCGCTCGATGCCCCAGAACCGGATCATGCTGGACGTCCTGAAGGGCAAGACGGTGTTTCCGCCTCCCCTCTGGATGATGCGTCAGGCCGGGCGTTATCTGCCGGAATATCGCGAGACACGCCGGCGGGCCGGTTCGTTCCTCGACCTTTGCTACGATCCCGACCTTGCCGTCGAAGTGACCTTGCAGCCGATCGAGCGCTTCGGCTTCGATGCCTCGATCCTGTTCTCGGATATCCTCGTCGTTCCGCACGCGCTTGGCCGGGACGTACGCTTCGAAGAGGGGCGCGGCCCGCTGCTGACGCCGATCACGGCGCCAGAGATTGCGGCTCTGGAAAGCAAAACGTTTCACGTGAATCTCGAACCGGTCTACGAGACGGTCCGCCGGCTGCGGGCAAAACTGCCCGATGAGACAACGCTGATCGGCTTCTGCGGCGCGCCTTGGACGGTGGCAACCTATATGATTGCCGGCCATGGCACGCCCGACCAGGGGCCGGCGCGGCTGTTTGCCTATCGCGAGCCGGAAGCCTTTCAACATTTGCTGAAAGTGCTTGCCGATCATTCGGCCGCCTATCTTATCCGCCAGATCGAGGCCGGTGCGGATGTGGTGCAGATCTTCGATTCCTGGTCGGGCGTTCTCGATGATGCATCGTTCGACCTGTTCTGCGTTCAGCCGGTGACCGAGATCGTTGGCCGGGTCCGGGCGGTTCATCCCGATGTTCCAATCATTGGTTTTCCCAAGGGGGCTGGTGCGCGGTACCGGACCTATCGTCAGAAGACCGGAGTAACGGCCCTGGGGATCGATTGGACGG
>NZ_JBFULQ010001121.1:0-971 GCF_054049815.1 Mesorhizobium sp. P5_C1
CGCCGCCACCGTCAAGATGGACGTCGTCAACTATATCCCGACCGAAGACCGTTCATCGGCGATGAAGCGCTTCGAGGCCGGCGAACTCGACAGTTACGGCGACCTGCCGACCGAACAGCTCGCTGACCTCAAGGCCAAGTTCGGCGCTCAGGTCCGCGTCGGACCGTATCTCGGCACCTACTACTATGCGATCAAGACCGACAAGGCGCCTTGGGACAATGTCGAGCTGCGCAACGCCATCTCGATGGCGATCGACCGCGATTTCATCGCCGAAAAGGTCTGGCAGAACTCGATGCTGCCTGGCTATTCGATGGTGCCTCCGGGCATAGCCGGCTACACGCCGGCAATGGCCAAATACGCCGACATGCCGCAGATCGACCGCGAGGACGCCGCAAAGAAAATCCTCGAGAAACTCGGCTATACGCCCGAGCATCCGCTGAAGATGGAGATCCGCTACAACACCTCGGAAAACCACAAGAACACCGCGGTCGCCATCCAGGAACAGCTGAAGCCGCTTGGCGTCGAGGTCACGCTGCTCAACACTGACACCAAGACCCACTATTCCTTCCTCGAGCAGAAGGGCAATTACGACGTGGCGCGTGCCGCCTGGATCGCCGACTACAAGGATCCCGAGACCTTCCTCGGCATCACACGCAAGGCCAGCGGCAACAACTATTCGAGCTATGTCAGCCCGGCATATGAAGCGGCAATGGACAAGGCGGCGGCTGCCGGTGGCAAGCCAGAAGAGCGCATGAAGGACCTTACTGAGGCCGAGCGCATCCTTGTCGACGACGTCGGTAACATTCCGCTTCTCTACTACAGCTTCCACGATATCGTTTCCTCGAAGCTGCATGGCTTCGACGACAATGTGATGGATGTGCATCCGTCGCGCTTCATCAGCAAGGACTGATCCCTGGCCAAGCCGCCGCGCATTGAATGCGCGGCGGCGCTGGTTTGCCATCGCATCGGCC
>NZ_JBFULQ010001122.1:0-969 GCF_054049815.1 Mesorhizobium sp. P5_C1
TCTTTGCCCTTCAGGACGAGATATCCAAAAGCATTGTCGACGTGCTCAAAGTGAAGCTGTTGCCCGAAGAACTGGCGACAATTACAAACCGCTCGACCGACAACCCAGAGGCTTACGAGACGCTGTTGATGGGCAGGTCGTTCCTCAATAGGGGAGTCGAGACCAAGTTTATCAAGACAGCGCAGCGACTGTTTGCCAGAGCTGTTGAAATTGACCCAAATTATGCGCGCGCTTATGCCGCTTTGGCTGATTGCGAGTGGCTTCTGTTGACCTGCAACGATCCCGATGCCAGCTTCGAGGCGGTTCTTTCCAACAGTACGCGGGCGCTGGAACTTGAGCCAGGTCTCGCCGATGCCCACGCATCACGTGGCGGGGCCTTTTTCGTAAATGGCCGGTATGCCGAGGCGGAAGTGGAGTTCGAGCGAGCTTTAGAGTTAGACGCCAGTTCTTCCGATACCTATTTCTCTTACGGCCGGAATTGTTTCATTCAAGGTCAATACGAGAAAGCTGCCGCGCTGTACCAGCGTGCCGTATCGTTGTCACCCGATGACTATCGGGTCTGGACCAATCTAGTGATGGTCTATGTTTCACTTGGCCGCAGCGACGACGCCAAGGAAGCTGCAAGGCAAGGTGTGCTGGGAGTGGAAAAGGAAGTCAAAGCGCATCCCGACAATGCCACCGCGCTATGTTACGGCGCCGCAATGCTGGTGGAAAATGGCGAGATTGAACGCGCGCTGTCGTGGGTCTCCCGTGCTGAAATGTTCGCCGGAGACAACATTGCGGTTCAGTACAACATAGGCTGTTTTTATGCGAGGCTGGGCAAGGCGGAACAGGCTATCGATTGCCTGGAACGTCAGCTAACTGCATCACATGCCTACCTCATTTTGCGCATGCCTTGGATGCGTCAGGATAGCGACCTCGACTCGCTCCGCGCTCATCCCCGTTATGTCGCGCTCGTCAATCGGATGG
>NZ_JBFULQ010001123.1:0-968 GCF_054049815.1 Mesorhizobium sp. P5_C1
GCCATAGGCTATGACGCGGCCACCAGGCCTTAGAGCCCGAAACGAACGCCAGACATTGGCTTCGCCGACCCCGTCGAAGACGACATCCACGCCGTCGTTTGTCAGGCGATGGATCTCGTTGACGAAGTCGGCCCGCTCGTAGTCGATCGGCGTGGCCCCGAGATCTGATACGATCTGATGAGCTGAAAGAGATGCGGTTCCATACATCTCCAGACCTGCCAGGCGGCCAAGTTGCAGCAGGGCCGTGCCCACTCCGCCGGCCGCGCCATGAATAAGGACCCGTTGTCCCGCTGAGGCATGCCCAAGGCGATGCATCATCTGATAGGCCGTAACGTAGTTCAGCACGAGGCTAACTGCCTCGGCGGGATCAACACCAGTTGGAACCGGAGTGAGTTCAGCTTCCGGCAGGCAGATGAACTGGGCGTAGCCACCATGAATGGGCAGCGCCGCAACCATTCTACCAACCATCGCTCGGGACGCTCCCTCTCCGGCCTCGTCCACGATGCCTACGATGTCCCATCCTGGCGTGAATGGCAGGGTCGTCTTTTCCGGATGAATCCCCTCCCGCATCAATAGCTCTGCGAAGGAGACGCCGGCGGCGATTGTTCGCACCCGCAGCTCACCTGATGCCGGATGGGGGGCCTCTTCCTCCGCAATCTCCAGAACTTCAGGTCCGCCATGGTGGCGAACAACGACGCGCAGAGACTTCATGGCAGGCTCGGTCCAGATTGGACTCCTCCACTGACGGCAAACTCGAACGAAATGGTAGCGGGCGCGGGTATGAAGCGACTTGCTCCAGATCAAACCCACAGAAATCGGTATCCACCCACGAACAGCTGCTTATTTGCGCAGAAAGACATTGGGACGCAGCCTCGACAGTGGCTGGATCAGCTACCATTGGGCGTGAGTGGAAACAAATGACTGTTTGGGCTCACGACCCCGACCCGGCAGGTCGAACGTCCGATATC
>NZ_JBFULQ010001124.1:0-967 GCF_054049815.1 Mesorhizobium sp. P5_C1
GGTCGAGACCGTAGAGATGGAGACGGTTCTCTCGAACTGGGTTTGAAACACGACTGACCTGGATCACCGACCCGATCGGCGTGCAGGTTAATCAAAGCGGCGCCGATTTTGGGACGCTTGCGGCAGCGCAGGTGACCGGGGACTTCCACCAAGGCACCCCATCATCTGCCGAACGATGCCGTCGAACAAATGCCGCCTCTGGTGGTACCATCGCTCAATCCGAGTACGGAGTGGACGCTGGGGACCTACCATTATCACCAGCGCAACGTCGCCAATCCTGCTCAGCACCTCGCCTTGTTCATTGATCGGAATTTTCCGGCAGGTCTTCGCGTTCAGGTCAAATCATCCCACTGTCGCTCTTTCGAAAGCACCGATGGCGGTCAGGGAGCCCCTGTCGACCTTCGGTCGGCCGCGAATGCGGTCATCACCGCGAATGCTTCTTCGCCGGGATCCACTGATCTCGTTAACGAGCCGGGATTTCGTGGTTGTCCTCCGCACATTCTCAATTTGCCGCGTCAACGGGCTCGATGTTCGGCATTCCGCTTGCGCGTGGCCGCAGCTTTCTTCGCCGAGTCCGAGCGGCTCGCGGCCGAGCGTGCGGCGGATGCCTTGCCGCCAGTTTCACCGCCCTTGCGGGCCGCAGGATGACCTGTGTGCTTGCCGCGGCCAGAACCTCCCTCTTTCTTCCCGCCGCCATCGTCCTTGTTGACAGTTGCCCATGCCCGGCGTTCGGCTTCGTTGTCGGAAACCCCACGCTTCTCGTAGCCTTCGGCAATGTGGTCGGCTTTGCGTTCCTGCTTTTCGGTATATTTCGATTTGTCGCCTCGTGGCATGGCCGTTTCTCCTGTTGGATAGGATCTGAACGAAAGGGCGGCCCCTGAGTTCCAGCCCGGCACTTGAGAAACCAAACTCCATTTGAGGACGCGGTCCGGCAATGATTTCGGCTAACCCGCATCGGCCTTTAGAG
>NZ_JBFULQ010001125.1:0-966 GCF_054049815.1 Mesorhizobium sp. P5_C1
CCACTCGAGCACGGCTGGATCTCCATCCTGTCAGGCTTGCGAAAAGCAGGACGATCACGGCCACAACGGATCGGTGAGGCCCCGGCACGACCGAAGTCCAAGCGTCCCGGCTATGCACCAGCGCATAAAAACGACAACACAAGCACGACAAGGCTGTCCAGAAGATACGGCCACACAGGCCTGCCAGCACGGGAAAGTCGTCTTGTAAACAGATCCATAAGCGCGGCAATCACTGCAAAAGCGCCGACGACCCAGCCGGCAAAAAGCAGCCAGGCCGAAAAGTCGGCCCACATTATTTCCGCGGTTCGCTAGTAGGTGACGTCGGTGAGCAGCGTGCCGATGAAACAAGCATTGGCGATCGCCATCGGCGTCTAATGAAGCGGGGGCTTGGCCAGCACCAACATTGTTTGCGAACTGACCATCGACTCTCCACCGCTGCAAGCTGGATGCACCCTCCAAACCAACATGAGGTTGAGAGGTTCCCGGGAGGGTCCGCGTTCAAGAACTCGTGATGGCATTAGCAGTGGGAGACCTGGTGTCTGATGTTAGCGGAGCGTAGTCATGCCTTTTTAGAGCGAAGTGTTCGCAAGGTGATCGAATAGCGTTGCTCGGCAAGGGGCGGGATGCTGTGCTCCCACTCCGTGCGCGAAGGACCGGTCATGAGATAGGCTGATCTTGGCTCGACGACGATCGTTTGGCGGTCCCATCCGCTTCCGGCCTTTCGCCGGAGTCGAAAGCTGCAGGGCGCCAGCAGTGAAACACCTGCTACATCTTCAAAATGAGATTTGTCACGATGCCAGCCGATACCAGCGCCCGGCCGATACTCATTGATCAGCACCTGTGCAAAGGCTTCGGGAGGCTGGCTCGCAAAGGCAGCGACCTTTTCGCGCAGGGGCTGCAGAAAATCAGGGATTGGAGGTGCCTCGACGACTTCACGTCTGTCATAGTCGTAGCGCAGGCCAAAAC
>NZ_JBFULQ010001126.1:0-966 GCF_054049815.1 Mesorhizobium sp. P5_C1
GGGGCGCGCGCCTCTGGCTCGATTGGGGGCGGACGGTCATCGCAGGACAGTCGAGGCCGCGCGACTTCGCTTGCACGTTCCTCGGCTCGGATGATGTCGGCCGCATCATGGGCGAGCAGCACGGCCCGAGCGCAGGAACATGGTTCTGGTCGATCTCCACGCATGACAACCGGTGGCGCAAGCACGGCGGCCAGCGCGGACGCGAGGCGACCAAGGATGAGGCCGTGGCCGCGTTGGAGCGGGAGTTCACCCGATATCTGGCCGACACGCCGCCAAAGCAGTCGCCCTATGCGCAAGCGAAGGGGCTATAAAACGGTCGATCCAATCACTTCGCGTTGACCCAGCAAAGTCAATGCTGGGAGTGGCGCAAGACAGGTCAAGCGAGCCGAGCCGCGGTCCTTTCTTCCCACAAAATGAACGCCATTGCGCGCGACTGAGCGTTCCATGACCCACCATAGGCAATCAGGAATTTGCCGACAGTAATCAGCCCGCGTGTCTCCATCTGTACGTCGATCTCGCCCAGTTCGGCGCCCGACCTCAGATCGACGGCTACCACGCGCCCCTTGGCATCACACACAGCGATGAGGTGTTCGGCCAACACGACAACAGAGGTGTAAGACGAGTGGAGTGGCGTCGGCAGAAGCCGAACCGGCAATCCGTGAGTATCCACGATGGCAATGAGATTGTCCCCAACGATGACGACTTCGGTCTCGTTAAGCCTGCACATCGCATTGAGAGATTGGTTGAACGGGACTTCGCGCTCGCGCTCCAGATCACCATCCACCACGACAATGGCGTGCTCTCGGGCAACCACCGTGCGCTCGCCCATGACGAGCAGGGTAATCACGCGCCCGTGCCTGTTTTTCTGACCTGGCAATGTGGGGCCTTGGTCACCGAAGATGTCGGGGCGGCCGCCCGGAAACCACCAGCGGTCAAGGTCACCGTATGAATTGGCTGCAACAACCG
>NZ_JBFULQ010001127.1:0-965 GCF_054049815.1 Mesorhizobium sp. P5_C1
GGTTGAGGCCGATGAGCGCCGACGACAAGACGCGAATATCGGGGGGCATGGCGAACACCGCCGTAGGCACGCAACTCAGCGGCATCTACGAGCTTGATGAGCGGATCGCTTTCGGTGGCATGGGGGAGGTCTACCGCGGTCATAACATCCAGACCGGCGACCACGTCGCGATCAAGATCGTCCTGCCCGAGTTCGCCCGTGACCAGACGATCCTTTCCCTGTTCCGCAAGGAGGCATTGATCCTCAATCGCCTGTCGCATGATGCGGTCGTGCGCTATCACGTCTTCACGATCGATCCCGGGATCGGCCGTCCCTACCTTGCGATGGAATTCGTCGACGGCGAGTCGCTGTTCGACATCATGCGACGTGGCGCGATGCCGACGGCAGAGGTGCGCAAGCTCTGCCATCGCCTCGCGTCCGGCCTGAGCGCGGTGCATCAGGCGGGCGCGATACACCGCGACCTGTCTCCTGACAACATCATCCTGCCGGGGGGCCGGGTCGACCGCGCAAAGATCATCGATTTCGGTATCGCACGATCGGCGACCGTGGGCGGCGAGACCTTGATCGGCGGAAAATTCGCGGGAAAGTACAACTACGTTTCACCCGAACAGCTCGGGCTCTACAGCGGCGACGTCAGCGAGCAGTCCGACATCTACAGCCTGGGACTGGTGCTGGTGGCCGCCTTGCGCGGCAAGCCGATCGACATGAGCGGGTCGCAGTTCGAGGTCATCGAAAAGCGTCGGACCGTGCCTGATCTCTCGGACATCGACGATGATTTTCGCGACATCGTCGAAGCCATGCTGCAACCGGATCCGCAAGACCGGCCGATCAGCATGGCGGAAATCGCCAGGATGACCCGTGACGACAGTGAGGAGACAACGCCGCCGACTTCGATCACACCCCGCGATCGGCCGGCTTTGCCGCGAACCGGGGAAACCCTCTCGCCCGACACCAAGACCCAGGGC
>NZ_JBFULQ010001128.1:0-964 GCF_054049815.1 Mesorhizobium sp. P5_C1
CCATCAACACGAGGACGCCGACGAACCATGCCGAYCGTCCGCTGTTCGTGACGAACATCGCGGTTAGGGTCGCGATTAGCACCATCACCACGGCACCCGGCCAGAACTGCAGGTCCATCGGCGACGGGCCGACCAGGTAACTCAGCAGCACCAGTACGGGTGCAACGAACAAAGCGATCTGGGAAGCGCTTCCCAGCGCGATCCCCACGCTCAAGTCGAGCCGGTTCTTGCGCGCGCCGGAAAACGCCGAGGCCATTTCGGCGGCGCCACCAACCAGTGCGACGACGATAAAGCCGACAAAAGCAGGGGTCATCCCCAAAGCTTCGGCTGCCTTTTGAACTGACTCGACGAAGATCTCGCTGACCAGGGCCACGAGTACTGTGACACCGACCAGCGTGGCCAGGGCCAGTCTAATCGGCCACGGTGCTTCACCTGCTTCGGCATGCTCCGCCGCGGCAAAGACCTCACGATGTGTACGGAGCGAGAACAACAGGCCTAGTCCATATCCGACGATCAGCAGAACGGCCAGGCCAAGGCTGAGCTTTTGGGTGACCGCTGCAGTTGAGGTCGAGTCCACTTCTGCGACAGCCGAAGGCATGAGGAGGGCGATTGTTGCCAAGAAAAGCAGACCCGACTGAAGACGCGCGCTGGCTCTATTGAATTCCTGGAAATGGTATCTGAGTCCGCCGAGCAGAAACGAGGCCCCCAGCATGAACAGCGTGTTGGTGACGATCGCGCCGGCAATGGATGCCTTTACCAACGTGTACTCTCCGGCGCGCAGGGCGGCCAGTGCGATGACCAGCTCGGTCAGATTTCCCAAGGTGGCATTGAGTAGCCCACCGGCGGCATCACCTGTCTCGGCGGCTACGGATTCGGTAGCGTGACTGAGCAACCCCGCCAGCGGTACGATGGCAAGCACCGACAAGACAAAGAGCGCCGTGTGGGCTTCGGGAGTGAACTTCGC
>NZ_JBFULQ010001129.1:0-962 GCF_054049815.1 Mesorhizobium sp. P5_C1
ATCGAAGGGGGCGATTGCAATGACAAATGGCCGACTGCACACGTGGCTCATCGAGGAATACGGGTGCTTCTTTCCATTGCTTCCGCGGTAAAGATCCAGCTTGTCCCTGATCTTCCCAGCAAGTTTCAGCGCACCCCGGGTTTTGAAATCTTGCTCGTTGAAGGTCTTCTGCTGCTTCGCGGTCGGAGGCTGGTCAGAGACGACAGCCTCTATGTTGAACTCGTAGCTTCCGGGTCCCCGGACGAAGAAATCGGGCGCTGACTTTGAAAAGTCGACACTGCAGCCCAAATCGATCAGCGCTCTGTTCAGATAGAGTTCCCACATCGAGGAATTGAATGTCGTTTGAAATTCATTGATGAATTTCTGGCTCTCTCCCCTTCGATCCAGCAGGCCTGTCGCCCAGCTTTGAATGATAGGCTGGACCTTTGCGTAGTCAGGGTCGGCCGAGATGCGACGAAAGTAATTGTGGAGTTTTTCTTCCCGGAATCGCGGAGTGAACAAGTCCAACATTCCTGCCCCGTTCGTGTGTTTCAGTCGCGCATCGCGCTGGTCGTGCGGCACTATGGGAGCCGTGCTTTGACGATGTTCCTTCTGCAGCTGGAAAGGCGAAAATCCCCCCCTTGGAATCGCTTAGAGCCTATAGAAGCAAAGGTACACCAAACTGCAATGGTAGGCCCGAAGGACTGCCATTGGATTGGAATGGGGAAGGGCAGCTTACATCCTTGTTCGAAGTAGCTCCCCATGTCCGCTAAGGGGTCGGCTGCAGAACGGCAGCTTCTCGCAACTTACTACCAAAACCGGACGGTCTGGAAACGGCCCCCAAATTGCCATTCTGCTTTGCGCCACATCCCAGTCATTCGACAAAACCGGCACTGGAATGATGAATTTCGGCCGGGAGGCAACAGCGTTCAACGGTATCCGGGAACACCACCACGCAGCCTAAAGCGGCTACGCGGTAGAGG
>NZ_JBFULQ010001130.1:0-961 GCF_054049815.1 Mesorhizobium sp. P5_C1
CCTCGGGAGTGACGGACCAGACGAGTGTCGGTATGGTGTCGATAAGTTGCTGGAGTTCATACTGTCTGGCTCGCAATGCCTCCTCGGTCCGCTTGCGATCGTCGATGTCGGTGTTGCTCCCGAACCACTGGACCACAGTGCCGGAGCCATCGCGCACTGGTTCGCCTTGGAAAAGGAACCAGCGGTACTGGCCATCGAAGCGGCGTAGCCGGGCCTCGATCTCGCCCGCCGCACCAGCTGCCAGGAGAGATCGCCAGTATTCGACAAGCCGGTCTCGATCGTCCGAGTGTATGGCGGCAGTCCAACCCCAGCCGGCTGCCTGCTCCTGAGACAGCGCCGTGTATTCGTGCCATCTCCGGCTCAGGAATTCGGTGGAACCGTCTGGGCGGGCGGACCAGACCAGTGTCGGAAGGGTGTCGATCAGCCGCTGGAGCTGGAACTCTCTGGCCTCCAAAGCCTGTTCCACTTTCTTCAAGTCATCGATATCGAGCAGGACACCATACCACCCGATGAACTTGCCGTTCCGATCGAACCGGGGCCGAGCCGCGACACGGAACCAGCGATAAGTCCCATCGTGGCGACGAAGCCGGCATGCGCCATGGAATTCCTGGCCATTCTCCAGGCATTGCGACATGAGGCCTGCAGTTCGGTCGAAGTCCTTCGGATGAATAACCTGCCGGCAAGGGAGATTGCTGGTGTCGACGGTGCCGAGATAGGCCCGAAGGCTCGTGCTCACCTCGGTTAACCGGCCTTCCGGGTCGACGATCCATGCCGGTCCGGGAATGCTCTCCAAGAACTCATGCGCGTCATACCCAGTGCGATCCGACGCACCCTGCCCTTGCGGCCCTTGAATGAGAAAGCCGGTCAAGATCGCAGTCGCGGCGAGGAGGGTCAAACTCACGTAAATATTGGCTCCGGCGGTCTCAACCAATTCGCTGGACAGCCAGAATACCGACAAGCC
>NZ_JBFULQ010001131.1:0-960 GCF_054049815.1 Mesorhizobium sp. P5_C1
GGCCACAATCGCGCAGATTGCGGACTATGAAATCAACGGCTATTGGGCGTCGGTGGGCACATCGGCCCACCATTTCAGCAATCACACGATTTCTTACAATCTCAATGCTTTGACCGGAAACGGCGACGCATCACTTGCCAGCGCCGAAAAATATCTCGCCACGCTGGCGCTACAAGCCTGGCAAGATGTCGCGAACGTCACGTTCGTGGAGACGTCGGGTGCGGCCAACATAACCTTTACCGATGCGGGCGCCGGAATAACAGCGAACACCAGCCTTTCGGGCGTTGTCGATATAACAACGGGTTGGATCGCCTCTAACGGCAGAAGCGTCGATAGCTATTCATACCAAACTTACATCCATGAAATCGGGCACGCATTGGGGCTAGGCCACACTGGCCCCTACAACGTCACAGCAACCTACGGATATCCCGGCCAGCCGGGCGCCAGCAACATCTTTGTGAACGACACCTGGCAATATTCCGTCATGTCATATTTTCCGCAGTACAATTACGATGGGGCCTCATTCAGATATGTAATGACACCACAGATGGCGGACATTTATGCCRTGGGCTTGATGTACGGCGAGGCCACTAATACCCGGCTCGGCGACACCGTCTACGGATGGAATGCCGCTGCAACCGCAGGTTTTTTGTACGATTTCTCGAACTATTCCTCGACGCCCGCCTTCACCATTTACGATAGCGGCGGTGCCGATTCGATCAATGCGTCGCTATCTTTCATCGATCAGAATATCGACCTTACGCCGGGCGGCTTCTCATCGATCGGCGGACTGAGGAACAACATCGCCATCGCTTTGCATACCGTGATCGAGGATGCCCTCGGCGGCTATGGGCGTGACTTCATCCAGGGCAACGACGCGGACAATCACCTGTTCGGATCCTTCGGTGACGATACTCTTTATGGCGCCTCCGGCGCTGATACGCTGTACGGGGGTGAGGT
>NZ_JBFULQ010001132.1:0-959 GCF_054049815.1 Mesorhizobium sp. P5_C1
TGTTCAGCGGCATCGGCAAGGGCGGCATCCCGGTGATCGAATATTTCCGCAACTCGCTGATCATCTCGGTGACGTCGACGATCATTGCGGTGGCCATCGGCATGGCCGGCGGCTATGCGTTTGCGCGCTACCGCTTCCGCGGAAAGTCGAGCGTCTTCCTCGGCCTGATGCTTACGCGGACGGTGCCAGGCATCGCACTGTCGCTGCCGCTGTTCTTCCTCTATGTGCGGCTTGGCATCATCGACACGCATTTCGGACTGATCCTTGCCTATGTCGCGCTCAACGTGCCGTTCACGATTTGGCTGATCGACGGCTTCTTCCGCCAGGTGCCGAAGGACCTCGCTGAAGCGGCGCAGATCGACGGCTGCACGCGCTGGCAGGCGTTCTGGCAGGTCGAGTTCCCGCTCGCCGGGCCGGGCATCGCGTCGGCCGCCATCTTCGCCTTCCTGACCTGCTGGAATGAATTCGCGCTGGCTTCGCAGCTGACCCGCTCGGTGAGCGCCAAGACGCTGCCGGTCGGCCTGCTCGACTACACGGCTGAGTTCACCATCGACTGGCGCGGCATGTGCGCGCTCGCCGTGGTGATGATCATTCCGGCGCTCACCCTCACCTACATCGTCCAGAAACACCTTGTCGGCGGCCTGACCTCCGGCGCGGTGAAAGGCTGACACCCATGGCAACCGTTTCCCTCACCAAGCTGACCAAGCGCTATGGCAATGTCGGGATCGTGCACGGTATCGACCTCGACATCGCCGACCGCGAATTCATCGCGCTGGTCGGCCCCTCCGGCTGCGGCAAGTCGACSACGCTGCGCMTGATCGCCGGGCTGGAGGAGATCAGCGCCGGTTCGATCGAGATTGGTGGCCGCATCGTCAACGACCTGCCGCCGCGCTCGCGCAATATCTCGATGGTGTTCCAGTCGTATGCGCTCTATCCGCATATGACGGTGCGCGAGAATC
>NZ_JBFULQ010001133.1:0-958 GCF_054049815.1 Mesorhizobium sp. P5_C1
GGCCTTCGTAGGCCAGTACATTCAAAGCTTTGTCGCGTTCCCGCCGCGGCAGAAGCCGGGCAGCTTCTCGCTCGACCAGGTGCTGGCAAAACTCCAGGAAGCCGGCGGCGCTAGCAAGAACTGAAGCCAGCTGACGAAACCTTTCAGCGGGCCGCGCCGGTTCAACCGGCGTAGGCTCCGTTCGCGATCCTCTCCCCGATATGATGATGCCGTCGCATATTCCGCGCCACGTCCCGCTTCGGAGGTAAGGCAACGTGTGGTCGCCAACGGCTTTCTACCGCCAATAGGCGTAATTGCGCAGTTGCTAATATACCCATAAATTAATCAGTGCGGCAGTAACAAACCCACCGGAGTGGCCGGTACGCTGCATGACTTTGGCAATTGGCATTGGAGATCTGGTGGGGGTCACGGCCACTGTGCGCAGGCGGATTGACGATGAGCGCGTCAGCGTGTCGGTCCCGAACTATGATTGCCCGCAATCGATCCGAAGCTATGATTTTGCGCATTCGATCCGCACCAAGGTGCAGCGGGGAGATCAGATCGAGCTTGTTGGCGAGGTCACCCGGATCGATGGCGAGACGGTGACAATCGAACTGGGACCGCTGGTGACGGTCGAAATCGATATGGTCAGGCTCATCGAGAGATACCGGCCAAAGCAGCGCAGGACGCCACTCTGAGGCCCTTTCTTTCTACGGATTCCTCAATCGATCCGCAACGCCAGCATCGTGATGCACGATGGACCCGATTCTGCTTCGACCTCGTACGCACGGTTATGGGTTTGAGCTATCCTTCGCCAAAGCGTTGAAAAGCAACGTGCACGCCACCAGCGATACGAGCCCGCCTAACAGGTCGTCCCCTGTCAGGCCGAAAAGATAGACCGTCTCAAACGCCAACGCCGCCACTGCTGTTCACCCCGGTGCGAATTGATCAGCCTTCCTGTCCATCACCAGGGCTACTC
>NZ_JBFULQ010001134.1:0-955 GCF_054049815.1 Mesorhizobium sp. P5_C1
GATGATGAAGAAGAAGGACACCCCCATTTGTCCCAACAGGCCGTAGAAAGCGGAGGGCGGATACTTCCATGTGCCGGTCGTCAGGAATTCATGGTAGATGACGGCGTGGTGGAGTGCGACGGCAAGCGCCAGATAGCCACGCATTCCGTCGATCGCCCGGACCCTGGCCGCGGTCGCTTCGAAGCCGACACGCTGAAACAGCGGCAAGCCTGCTAGYGGCCAAAGCAGCGCGACGACCACAAAGGCGGGCCAGAGATCATAAAGTCCAATCACGATTGCTCCGAGCCGATGCGCACAGCCTGCTGAGTCCCTGTTGGACTATGCAACCTTGCCCAGCGCCGGCACAAGCGTTCGCCACGATCCGCGTGATGCTTCCCGCTGCGGCTAGCCGGACAATCGCTGACCTGCCTGACCGAAGCCATCGAGCGCAACGACAACCGGGATCGGGGATTCTGGAGGCGTTGGCCGATTGCGCTTGACGTGTGGCCCTATCGCCGCACGAGCGCGTTTGCTTCAGCCAATGTGGCCAGCACTTGCTCGACTTTCTGCGCCGAGGCGTCCGTGCGCTCGATGTGCCGCATCACCTGCTGCGTCAGCATCGCAAGCCTTGCGGCGCGATATACGTCGCCGTTTCTCGCGGTTTCAAGGTTGAAGGTCGCGATCATCATGGCAACAATCCCAAAATCATGGAGCACTACGATGCCGGTGGATCGATCTTCGTCAGGCGCTCTCGGGCCTCGATCACACGCCGCTGAGCGGCCCGTATTCTGCCGCAGAGCGCGAGATTGATCCCGACTCCGCAGTCTTCATCCAGCATTTCCTTGGCGCGCCTGAGGGCGGACTCCGCCCGCTTGACGCGCTGTCTGGCCTTGGCCAGTTCCAAGATCATGAGATCGGCCATTGCGCCGCGTCCACTGTGCTCCGGGGTGTACATCATGAAGTGCTAACTCATGAC
>NZ_JBFULQ010001135.1:0-952 GCF_054049815.1 Mesorhizobium sp. P5_C1
CTACCAGCCATCATTGTGGACAAGATCATCGCCGCGACGGATGGTGTGCCGCTGTTCATTGAAGAGCTGACAAAGAGTGTTCTCGAAGCCCGCCACTTCGATCGCGCAGCCGTCTTCGACCAAGATCACGCCACACTCGCAAATCTCGACATTCCGCTAACGTTGCACGATTCGCTGATGGCCCGCCTCGACCGATTGCAGCCGGTCAAGGAAGTTGCGCAAATGGCCGCATGCATCGGCCGCGAATTCCGCCACGACCTCCTCGGATCGGTCACGCGGCTCAGCGCTGCCCAGTTGGAAGAGGCACTCGATAAGCTCGTGGATGCCGAGCTCGTCTTCCGGCGCGGAAGGGGCTCGGACGCACGATATACGTTCAAGCACGCGCTCGTTCGCGATGCTGCCTATCACAGTATGTTGAAATCGGTGCGCCAGGACATACACAGCCGGCTGGCCGACAAACTCGGCATGGAGCCGACGGCCGAACCGGAGCTGGTTGCACATCACCTCATAGCGGCAAAGCGGTATCTTGAGGCAGCTGAATGCTTCCTCCAAGCAGGGCGCGCTGCCGCGGCGCGATATGCCAATCCGGAGGCGGTCGCGCATTTCACGGGCGCGCTGGATGCCTTGGAAGCGGTCACTAGCTCGGGCGATACAAATGAGCTTGAACTTAGAATCCGGATTGAAATGGGCGTCCCGCTGAACGCGTCAGCTGGATATGCGTCGGAGAAGGTTGAAGCGAACTTTCTCCGTGCCGAAGAGCTTTGTATATCCACGGGCCTCACCTCCAACCTCTTTTTTGTCCGACGTTCGCTTTGGAACTTCTACCTTGACCGGCCTGACCTGCACCGGAGCCGAGACCTGGCCAAGCAACTCCTTGCCGAAACCTCGTGCGGAGAAAACGTTGAGGAAACGACTTTGGCGCATCGGGCGCTCGCCACTTCCTATTTCTATC
>NZ_JBFULQ010001136.1:0-947 GCF_054049815.1 Mesorhizobium sp. P5_C1
ACCAGTGCCAGACCACCTGCTTGCCCGAGACCTCGTATTTCCACATCTCCGGCGAGACGTTGTCTACGAACCCCTTGCCGACATGAAGTCGGCGCTTCACGGGATCGTACTCCATCGTGTCAGGAAGTAGGCTAGGGATCGCACCTTCTGCGGGGATCGTCGGCGCGATGTCCTTAGACATACGGGGCGGCGCCTTTGGCCTGTCGGCAGTAAGCTCGAAAAAGYGTTCGCCATAAGTGTGCAGCCAGATCACCTCGCGGCCAAGCACAACGGCTTGTGAGAATAAGTTCGGATCAGCCGTCAACGGCACGCGCAGGCCGGGCTGCACGAGATCAGGCAGGAAGCGCTCTGTGAACGCCGGATGAGCCATCAAGGCAGCTAGATAGGCCATCACATCCTCGGCCGAGACGGGCTGGCCATACGTATCGGCGAGCAATCCGAGCAGCTTCGTTGGAATATTCGGCTGCTTTGCCGTCACGTCTCGCCAGAGCGGATGCGCGCGACCGGCAAAGGAACCTTTGTAGTAGTCGTGATCTGGCACGATGCCAGAAAAGGTGAGTGCTGGGCCTGAGGACGGTGAGTGCCGTTCCAATGCAATCAGATAAATCTGTTTCGGCGAATAGTAATTCCACAGCGCGGGGTTCGGTCTATTTATGAGCCGTGCGTCAGGGATGATCCATTGCCGGTCGAATGAGCGGAAGCCATAACGGGTCGGAGAGATTGCCGGTTGCGGATCATTCCTGACTGCCTCCGGACGATGTTCGTGCCCCGCTAATCCGGCTTGGGACTTTTTGGAAACGGTTTTGTCACCGCCAAGGTGCGGATGGAATAATTCCTCCTGTTTCGCAACATCTTTCTCCGCCGTCAGCCGTATCCATCGATCCTCCAGCGACTGCTTATCCGGCGCGATTATCCATGTCCGGCCCGGCATGACGCCCGATCCGTCA
>NZ_JBFULQ010001137.1:0-946 GCF_054049815.1 Mesorhizobium sp. P5_C1
CAGATCGGTACAGCACAGTGCACAAAAAACCGCCCGCAGCGATAACGCTGCCGGCGGTTGGGTGAGATCAATCGATCCGTTAGAACGAGCGCTGGAAGCGGAGAATGCCGCCGACGCTGCTCTTCTTGTTGGCCTTGGTCCAGTTGCTGAAGTCGGCGTCGTCGAACTTTCCAGCATTGAGGTAATCGACTTCGGCCGTGACCGTAAAGCCGGGCACAACAGTGTAGGCAACGTTGGCGGCGACGCCGAGGTTCTTCCAGTCGTCATAAGAGATCTGGGCGTTGAACGCGGTCTTGTCGTTGAACTTGTAGGTGCCACCGCCCCAGACTGCCCAGTTGCCGCCCCACTGCTTGTAGAAGCCGCGACCTTTAGCGTTGATAGCGTTGGTCGGATCGTTGAGGTTGTCGTCCGTGCCGTAACCGCCGATGATGAACAGCGACAGTTCCTTGGTGACATTCACGTCCAAACGAACCTTGCCGGCCGCTTCCTCGTAGTTGCTGTCATAGGCGACGACGCCAGTGATCGCACCCCAGTCGCTCTTGTACTTCAAGCCGCCGACGACATGCGGAACATAGCTGTCGATGGTGCCGCCCTTGCCGGCGCCTTCTTCGAGAGAGACCAATCCCGTGAGGCCGTTGCCTGCGTCGAAGTAGTATTGAACGACGTTGCTCTCCTGCCCGCCATACGGAACCAGCGTGTCCTGGATGACGTTGCCGGCATAGCCGATGAACGTATCGAAAGCCGTATCGTCCTTGCCGACGCGCAGGCCGCCGAGCTGAATCCAAGCGAAACGCAGCGAGGTAGACTTGTTGCGGCCTTGCCAGTCGTCCGCATTGGAGGCGGCCTGGTTGAGATAGTCGCCGCTGCTGTTACCGTAGTTGAAGCGGGTCTCGGTGTAGGTCTTGAGGGTACCGAGCTCGGTCTCCTGACCGGTCCAGGTCTTCAG
>NZ_JBFULQ010001138.1:0-944 GCF_054049815.1 Mesorhizobium sp. P5_C1
GGGCAGTACCGGCCCGGCAAAGGGCGTAGCCCATAGTTTCGAAAGTCTGGGCAGTATGATTGCCAGCTTCGCACAGGGCTGCCAAACTGCGGCAGACGACATCGTTCTGCTGAGCGGATCCATGTCGCACATCGGAGCGCTCCTGGACGCTCTCATGGGACTCGCAGCCGGCGCYCGTGTCGTCGTCCCGCCAAGCTTCGATGGACCCAGGCTCCTGTTGATGCTGCGCGAGCATCGCCCAACCATACTCATCGCTTTGCCCTCGGTCCTCTTCGGGTTGGTTCGGGCGAAGAATGCCAGGCGCGAAGACTTTTCGTCATTCAGACTGCTCTGTGCCGGCGGCGATAAGGTGCCGCTCGAGCTGGCGCTCGAAGTTACTGCGCTCAGCGGCTTGTCCGTCAATGAGCTGTACGGCATGTCTGAAATTGGAGTTGCCACGATCAACCCTCCTGACGGGCTCAACAAAGCGGGTTCGATCGGGCGTCAGATTGTCGGCTACCAGATATCCATCCGCGACGATAACGGCAATGAACTGCCTCCCGGCGCTCAGGGGCGCCTTTGGATCAATTCACCTTGCAACATGGTCGGCTATTGGGGTGATGCAGATGCAACGCGTGCCACCATCAGGGATGGCTGGCTGGACACCGGCGATGTGATGAAGATAGACGAGGACGGATACCTTTGGTTCTGCGGGCGGCGAAAACAGATCATCGTACACGATGGCTCGAACATCAGCCCGCAGGACGTCGAGGAAGCCCTTATGCGGCATCCCGCTGTGGCAATCGCCGGAGTTGTCGGGGTCCCTGACACCGTCCATGGCGAAAATGTCCACGCGTTCGTAACTTTCAAGCCAGGCGCCGTGCAGCCAGCCCCGCAGGAGCTTATCCATTTCGCTCGTGCCAGCGTTGGCTATAAGGCACCCGAGAGCGTTTTTTTGCTGGATG
>NZ_JBFULQ010001139.1:0-929 GCF_054049815.1 Mesorhizobium sp. P5_C1
GGAAAAACATCAGCACCAGCGCGCTCAGCCTGAACTGGTAGCGGGCGATCGCATAGGYGGCCATGGTGCTGAACAAGAGGATCAGAGCCACCGCCGCCGTGGTTATGCCGACCGAATTGGCGAGGTAGCGGACGAAGTTGGTCTCGGTCCACACACGTTCGGCATTGGTCAGCGAAAAGCTCGACGGCATGGCGAAGGGCGAACTGAATATCTCCGCATTGGTCTTGAAGGACGAGATCACCATGACGAACAGCGGATAGATCATGATGACGGCATTGAGCGCCAGCATCAGCTGGATGGCGCCGTTCTTCAACAATTCGCCGCGGTCCCGGCTGCCGGCTGCTGCGCTCACAGTTCGATCTCGCGACGGCGCAGGTAGCGAAGCGCGATTGCGGTGACGCCGGCAACGATGATGAACATCATCACGGCCAGTGCGCTGCCCTGGCCGAAATCCTGGATGCCCGTCGTCGTACTGCCGAAGGCGGTGCGGTAGAAATAGAGGCCGAGCACATCGGTGGCGCCGCCGGGTGAGCCGGTAAGGCCAGCCATGACATAGGGGATTTCGAACCAGTTGAAGCTGCCGATGAAGGTCAGGATGGTGACGATGGTGACGCTCGGCGCAATCAACGGCCAGATGATCCGGGTCATCAGCACATAGTCGCCGGCGCCGTCGAGACGGGCGGCCTCGATCACTTCCTTGCCGACGCGCTGCATGCCGGCCAGCAACACCAAAGTCGGGAAACCGAGCCAGTGCCAGATGTTGGTGAACAGGATGCTGCCCAACGCGGTCGATTCATTGCCAAGCCACGGGATGGCGCCGATGCCGACAAGCGCCAGCGTCTGGTTCACCAGCCCGAACAGCGGATGCAGGAACAGTTTCCACAGGAAGCCGACGATGACCGCCGACAGCACGACAGGAAGAAAGACGA
>NZ_JBFULQ010001140.1:0-928 GCF_054049815.1 Mesorhizobium sp. P5_C1
CCCTAAGGCCAGCTTGAATGTGCCACGGCGTTGCGCGACTGTCGCCGCGAGGGGAGTGTGAGCAATGCAACGCAAGGGAAAGGCGCGGCCCTTCGTACCGACTGAAATCCACGTCGGCACCATCACGGACAATGCGGGTGTGATTGGGGTTCTCTCAATTCACACAACCGAAGGTCTGTTAGATATTGCGCTGGACGTTCAGTCAGCCAACGCCATCGTGAGCGCTATTCATCAAATCCGGTCAAAGCTGGAGCCGAACGGCCCCCAGATTTCAAACTGAGACACTACCTGTTTGCGAGAAGATGGACGCCGTCGCGCCGAAGCCGAGGTGGCACGCCCATATAGAAAGCTTTGGAGAACTGACGAGCGGGCATGTCCAGTCGGAAATACATAGATATGATCGCCGATCAGACACCAGAGTTGCGCCATACGCTCCGCGACTTCGCCGCTCAATGGGCCCCCTCTGCATTTCCATCAACAATTGCCGCCGCAGAATTGGCGGAGACCTTGATATCGAATCTGGGGAAGACCCCAGAGAACGTTGTCAAAGGCGTTTTCCAATTATGCGAAGAGGGCTTGCGAGAGAGCTCGGCCAAAGACAATGCTGACATTGCTACCTTTCTTGAGGCCTTACAGAACGCCGCTGACCGGGGTGACTTCGATTTCGCTACGATTGTCGAGTTTCTGGGGCCAGCCTCTAAAGAATATTGCAGAGGCATGGACCGCTTTTATGGATCGACAACTGCGGGCCTCTAGCCCCAAATTTCAAACTGAGACACTACCCATCGCTGCGAGACATAGCCGACTAAGCGGGAACGGCGTATAAGCCGAAACCGAAGCTAAGCATCGCGAGCAACAACAACAACATCGCGATGACGCCGACGCCACACGCGAGACCTAGCCAGAAATACAGTTCGCCCCTCATGCC
>NZ_JBFULQ010001141.1:0-926 GCF_054049815.1 Mesorhizobium sp. P5_C1
GCAGAGGACATCCGAGGGCGCGTCGCGGAGATCGGCGACAATGTCTACACGCACCGTTTTGGCCTGGAGCGGGTTTTGACTTCCGACATTATCGACTCGCCAGAGAGTGCCAATCCTCACGCCACGATGCGCATCGATCTTCAGAACGAGAATGCCGTGGAGGGCGGGCGCCTTGACTGCATCATCGTGACCCAGACGCTGCACATGATCTACGACGTGCGGGGGGCACTTGCAACGATCCACCGCGCCTTGGCACCAAGTGGTGTGGTGTTGGCGACGGTACCAGGCATCACTTCCATCGACGCCCATGACGGGCCAGAAAAGTGGTTCTGGGCCATGACCCAGAGTGCTGCACGACGCCTATTCGAGGAAAGGTTTGGCTCAGCTGGAGTGGAAGTGCAGCAATTCGGCAATGTTCTGGCCGCCACAGCCTTTCTGCAAGGTCTTGCTTTGGAGGAGATCGACCGCGCAAGCCTCGACGTTGTTGACCCCCTTTACCCTGTCATTACCGGGATCAGGGCCACTAAATTCTAATCCTGTGGTCGTGCTACCTGGAATTCAGGGGATGGAGTGGAGGCGGGCCTTATCGGGACGAGATCCTCGCAACTGCCGGAAAATATGACCCGTCAGAGTGGCTGACTGGCGGATATCGAAGCTCGCTTGCGCTCGCCTCACGCTCGCGCCAGCCATCGATTTTAGTCTAACGGGATTGGATAACAGCGAGATAGCCGCGAGGGCGACGCCTTCCCAGTCGCCGGGATATTCCGACACGATGCCGGGCCATTCGGTGGTTCCTATGAGAATCCCGGTCTCGCCCGTAGTGACGATTTCCGGCACGCCACCGACGCCGATCGCCACGACTGGCACGCCAGATGCCATGGCCTCCAGGATGGTAAGCGGCATCGCATCAGCGCGCGAAGTATGCA
>NZ_JBFULQ010001142.1:0-923 GCF_054049815.1 Mesorhizobium sp. P5_C1
ATACAGTTCCCCTCGAGCGTCCCCCGACTCACATTAGGACCAAAGCATACATGCAACTAGAAGAAAATCCCCTTCATGCGGATGATGACTGGCAGCATGATGACCATCAGCACGACCGGAAAGATGCACAGTCCCAACGGAATCATCATTTTCACGGGCAGTGCGTTGGCTTTCTCCTCCGCGCTCAGAATCCTCTGGCCTCGCATCTCTTCGCTGTAGACGCGCAGCGCGTCCGTCAGGCTGGTGCCCAGTTCTTCAGATTGCCGGAACAGTACGGCAAGCGCCCTTGCCTCTTCAAGCCCGATGCGGTCCGCGAGTTCACGCAGCGCCTCGCGCAAGGGCTTTCCCGCCCGCAGTTGCAGATTCATGATCGCAAGCTGGATGCCCAACCATTTATGGGTGCCTGCCAACTCCGAGCCAACTCGCTCGACCGCTGCCTCCAGGCTCATGCCGGCGTCGGCGCAGGTGATCATCATATCCATGAAATCCGGGAACCCACGGCGGTAGGTTTCCTTCTGGGCATTCTCAAAGCGATCGAGCAGAATGGCCGGAATCACCAAGCACGCCAATCCTAGCAGGGCTGAGCCGGCAAGGCCGACGAACCCGGGCAGATGCGGTGGCAACACGCGCGGCAGAAGTGCGTAGGCAGCCAAAAATCCGATACACACCACGCCGAGTCGCGATAGCGTATAGATCAATGGAGCGCTCGCTTGATAGAAGCCGGCGCGGAAGAGCTTTGCTTCAAGCGCACTCGGCTCCTGGCGCTCCTTCTCCATCGTTCGAAAGTATGCGTCGACCGGCCGTTGCGCGGCGATCTTGACCAACTGTTCCTGACCCGCGAGCGACCGATGGTTGACGGCACCTTCGCCCATCAGGCTTTTCGCAACGAGCTTTCGCGTCTGCAGGGCCGGCAAGAAGACAAG
>NZ_JBFULQ010001143.1:0-923 GCF_054049815.1 Mesorhizobium sp. P5_C1
CGGCAGTGACGTCGGAGGCGAGCGCGCTCATGTCTTGCCTCGGCCAGCCCGTTATCGCTTACCACGTCACGGAAATCATGAGAGAGGCAGACCTTGCACACGCCCGCGAGATGCAACTCGCGCTGCTGCGACGAAGCATCGAAGCTCTTGTCGATGACGGCCTGGAAGGCGTCGCCGCCGAACATTTTGCATCCCAGTTCGACGGCCGCATCGGCTTGACCTGGAGACTCCTGCACGCATCCGACGGCGTGGCGCATTGATCAAGACCAGAGCGGTAGGTCGCGCCGCGGCGCGCCGGAGCGCAGAACCCAGTAAGTTCCATTCAGCACGCGCCGATCATCAACGCGTGGCGGCGAAATCGCTTTCGTCCAACCCGCGGGCCGATAGCCGACAATCCACAAATCCACCAATCTCGATCATTTCCCGGTTTATGGGTTCACGGCCTAGATCAGTAGCGTGTGGTGTTCCTCACATCGGAAGCTCCGGGCTATTCTCAGCAAAGTATTCGTGATTATCAGCGTTTGATGTGGCTCTAGGCGGGTTTTCGGCCGCGAGTACCTTGGCGGCATCCTGACCATAGACATAGTCGTTTGTTGATGCGACGATGAAAAAGTGACTTATTTCATGTATAATCGTTCCAGACCTTGAATCCGTTCCTTTCAGAGCGGCTAGCCAGAACTTGGGACAAATAAAGATACTGTAAGGTTGATTACGGTACACATATGCATAGTCTCCCGATTCGCAGTCGCTGCCGTGGCATCCAAACGATATTGCTTTGTTTGCAAGAGTATCCGTAATCTTCGAGAAATTTCCAGTGGCCTTTGCGTACAGTCCTACGGTATGCGCCCCAAACCATGTCAGATATCGTTGGGAATTCGGTTGCTGGGCCGAGGGCGTGGCCTGCAAAACCTGCAGGGCAGCCG
>NZ_JBFULQ010001144.1:0-922 GCF_054049815.1 Mesorhizobium sp. P5_C1
AGCTTGGAGTCGGCGATGTTGACGTAGCTCTCCTCGCCCTTGGGGCCGATTTCGAACGTCTCGACCGGGTAGAGATAGAGCTGTTCCGGCCCATTCGTCGGCGTCACCTTCTTGTAGAGGCGACGACCGGTCTGGTCGTAGCCGTAGAGCACTTCGTTCGTTGCCGTCTGCGCGCGGATCAGCCGTCCGTTGATGTCGAACACCGTCCCGGTCAATGTCGGCGATTTTGCCAACTGCGCGAAACCGTCGAAAGCATAGGGCTTTGCCGCGGTTCCAGTCGGTATGAGCCCTGTTGCCGAACCGGTCGCTGGCGCGATTGGCGCGCCAGGTTCCAACTCGTCATTGCGCGCGAACGTTCCGGCGGGTGAATAGGCGAATTCGGCCGGCTGGCCGTAGCGATCGATGCGGACGAGCTCGTTCTTGAAATTGTAGTGGAACGTTCCAGACCGGTCGACATGCCCCTGATCGCCCGCGCCTTGCGGCAGTCCATCGACGATCTGGGTGATCGATCCATTGCCGTTGAAGGTCATGGTCAGATCCTGCAACGGCTTGTCTCCGGCCTGCGTTACGATGTGGGTGAGGAACAGGGTCGCCGGGTCGTACGACATCTGCGTGAATGCGCCGAGGCGGTAATCGACCCGCTCGATGCGCGACTCGGCATTGTAGGTGATATTCTCGATGATTTTTTGGGACTCCGAAAAATCGGGATGCGTGACCGTCACCGACCGCAGGTTCTTGTCGGGCCCCAGTGCGAATTTCGACGCCAGGCCGCGCGGCCCCTCGGACGAATCGATGCGTCCGTCGAGCGTATGGTGGAAATGGTCGGCGTATTTCGCGCCGTTAATCTCCACTTCGTGCGTCACCATCCTGCCGTTCCGGTCATACGYGTAACGCTGGATCGCATCGAACGCGCCGTTGGGAT
>NZ_JBFULQ010001145.1:0-920 GCF_054049815.1 Mesorhizobium sp. P5_C1
CTGATCGACCAGTTGCAATTTCAGCTCGCTGAGATGCAGTTTGAAGACGTTCTCGATTTGGCTCCGAGTGTAGCGCCATCCGTTCCTGCACGCTCGGATCATAATGTCGGAATACAATTCGGCACTAACGGCTCTCACAGCATCTTCGGAACACAGCTTGCCGCCAGATTGCGTGCCTTCGGACAAGCACGGTCCAACCGACAGAGGCAGCACCAGCATTGCGGCAAAGATAGATGACTTTGTCATGGACACCTCCTGCTTCCTGAATGGATCGGGATTCTGCGACCCGACCAAACCCCGTCGACAGGAAAGCCTAGAATTGGTGGCGGTCGGATAGCATCGTGCAAATGCAGTGTTTTCGAGATCGCATCTGTAGTATTTTGCCGTGCCGGGTCGGCCACAACTCGTAGCGAATCGGAGACTTGAAGCGATGCTTCGCGCCGTGAGCAATCCTCTGACCAGTCTGTCGGACCGGGAGCGGGTGGTCGCTGGAAAATTCGCCGAGGGGATGACCTACCGTGAAATCGGCGAGACGCTCTTCATAGCGCCGACTACTGTTCGGACCCATCTGTCGGCCATATACCGGAAACTCGATATTCGCAGCAAAGTAGCGCTTGCAAACTTGCTTGCCGACCAACGCGAGCAAGACACGGGCCAGGCATCATCCGGTGGCCTTTCGGTAGAGGCTTCTGGGCCAACAGTCGTTGCGGTTCTCCCTTTCGACAATCTGAGCGCGGACGAGCGATGGAACCGCTTGGCCGATGGCTTGTCGGCGGACATCATGGTCGACCTCGCTCGCTACCCCGACCTTGCGGTCATCGCCCGCCAGACCATGCTCTCGTACAAGGGACGGCGCGATGACGTGCTATCCATCGGGCGGGAACTGAATGCGGATTATCTACTTGAGGGGACCTTGCAGG
>NZ_JBFULQ010001146.1:0-917 GCF_054049815.1 Mesorhizobium sp. P5_C1
ACGTCATTCTCCCAAAACTCCCCTAGCAACTATCTTGACGCCTAGCGAAAGAGTGTCAATCGAAATTGGTATATTAGTGTACAACACACTAGCGGGCCCATCGCGGGTCTGAGCGTTCTAGAGGCCGGCACTAGAAAATGTCGGGGCAGGCTGTTGGCGGGCAAGAATTTTGAACTTCTGTTTGAGAAGCAGTTTTCGCTTTTATTGATCGCCGCTATGCAAGCCAATGTAGCCTGCAATCGGAAGAGCCAAATTACGGCTCATGGAGCCACCACGACCTCCAGCGCGTTCTCGTGCGACAGTCAGCTTTCAGGAAACGGCGAAGCTGAAAAGCGCCGTTGCGTCGTGGAAGACGTACGTCAATTTTCGGGGGTCAGAAGCTGACGTTCGCTGACGCCTAGATCTGACCCAAGTCCGCATTCACAGCAGGTCTGAAAGCGAACAGCAGTCTGATCGAGCTTCCTGGAAAGACCCGCATCATGGAGTGCAAGATGGCCTGTATGTGCCTATCCAAGTCGAGCTCGCCCCGTGCCTCAACAGTCAAGCGGCCTTGGCCAGGCGGTCGCGCCGACCGGTCGCAGGATAGGAGCAGATAGCCAGCAATGCTTGCTCTTCAAGTTGGTCTGCCCTCATACGGTCGTGCCGGCTGCAGCCCGCTCGATGAACAACCGCATGGAGTGCATTATAAGTAGTCTCATGGGCTGAGATCAGAGCCTGCAATTCGGCTGAGGTACCTTCCTCCTCTGCAAACGTCGGTTCAACGACAGACGCAATTGCGGTCAACGCAAGAAGCGTACGGCGGGTGACTCCGGGCATGCCTCATATCCTTGCCGTCTGATGAGTTCCGGCACAGCATAGCACCGGCGCAACGGTCCGCAGAGGTACTCTGCAACGCGATCACACTATCTGCTGACAAA
>NZ_JBFULQ010001147.1:0-912 GCF_054049815.1 Mesorhizobium sp. P5_C1
GGTGAGCAGTGCGTCATGCGTTGCATCGGAAGAACTGCACAGTGCGTCTGTGACCAGGACCACGCGATAGCCGAAATCGATGGCTCCGAGCACCGTTGCCAGAACACATACATCGGTTTCGCCGCCGGTGATGACCAGCGTGTCGACGTCACGCTCCATCAGAAAGGATTTGAGGCGACCTTCGAACCACGGCGAGTAAATGTACTTGTCGATAATGACGGCCGGCGGGCAGTACCCGGCCAATGGCGGCAACAATTCGATGATATCGGGACCGACATTCTCGACCGTCATCGACGCCCAGCGCTCGTAGTAGCGTTTCCATGTCCCAACACCCTGCCCCGGCTTCTGAGCGGGCAAAAAGCGCGTGAAGACCGTCTGTGCCGCCCGTCTTTCGACCAGCCTCTCGATCTGCGGAAGTACGCGGGTAATCCAGGGCGTCGCCCATTGTGATGGCTCGGCAAACATGCGTTGCATATCAACGCAAATATGCATGGATCGCTGGTCCAAGGGACCATATGCCAAACTTGGCATTGACATCAGCACCTCCCCAACCAGCGGTGACTTCTAATTGATCACTCCTCACCGCGGTCAAGGAAGCGAAACGTCACTTGCGGGGACACGTTCCTAGGGCAGGTACAGGAATCGACTCCGCGAGCCGACGCCGCTGGACGAATGGAGGCGTGCCCGAGCGTGTCGAGAACCGATTGGAAACAAGAACTGAGTGGCGGGTTGTCTCTGCGGCAAGGTCCGCTTCAACGCCAGTCGAGAGTCCAATACGTGCTCAAGGAACAGGTACGCCCTTCTCGAGTTGATAGTCCGACAGGCGAAACTGCATTGCAGGAAGCACGTCAGCGCAAACAGCGAGGAAGGTCCCATGGGTCTCGGCACAATTCTAATAATTCTACTGATACT
>NZ_JBFULQ010001148.1:0-911 GCF_054049815.1 Mesorhizobium sp. P5_C1
GCATACCATTGGCTGCGGTCAAATCTGTCCCGGCGCCTTCGGCCCCAGCCGTCGCTCTAAGATTGCGCGAAATTCAAAAGGTGCGGCGTGGCATTGACTTGCTCCATATCCAGCCCAATGAGGCCGAGATTGGCAAGTGCCTATTCCAGATCGGAACATCGGGGGGGTGAATTGCCAAGCGTGCGCATCAATGTAGGCTGCAGGAAAAGCGGTACTCTTTTTCGCTACAGAAGTACGCCGAGAATTGGCTTCAGGACCGCCCTTATGCCGCGATAGAACGGTCTGAGTATTCTGAACAAGATAGGCGATCTGAACTTCAGAGAGCTCTTGATGGCGAAATTGAGTCTGGCCAGAGCGTGTTTCACCGACGTCTGCGGCCCTGACATCAGCGCCGTCTGCGTCGCTGGCGTCATTGGAATCTGCATCGTTGACGCCCCCAAGGGATAACCGGCGTTCTTCCACTCAGACAACAGATGGGCATGCCACGGGAAGTCGTGGAGTGGCAACATGCCGACAAGCCTTTGCATCTTGAACTCCAGCATGCTGTAGTTGTGCGCTACCTGATGCGCGCACATAATGTGCTGGGTGGTAAATCCGGCATCCTGAGCAGAGTAGGTGATCAGCCGCTCCAGCACGTGAGCCAAGCCTCCGTCAATATGATCGGGCTCGGCATTGAACTCTTCCCATTTCCATTTGTGTTCGAACATTTTGCGCAGCGCGCGCGGCCGGAACCAGAACATGGTGCCATAGGCTGCCACCGGAGTGGTGTCATCGAACTTGACGTCGATGTTCAACAGGCGCGCCGTTTCCTCGGCCCTTGGCTTGTTGACAAACCATGAGTGGCCCATGGTCGGGTAAGAGATATGAAAGATCGGCGGAATGGCGACGCCGACTGAAGGATTGTCGTGAAA
>NZ_JBFULQ010001149.1:0-908 GCF_054049815.1 Mesorhizobium sp. P5_C1
CTTTAAAAGTTATTTTGGTATCTAGTGCGATGCGGTCTAAGTGCGCTCTGTATCTGGCCGATGTCGCCGAAAGTTTTCTGACAATATTTCGTGCCGGCAAGGGGCCCCTGCCGTCCGTCCGTATCGAACGTTTTCGCTCTGTTGATCGGCTGGCCTGAAAGCCGGGAATAGCTCGCCATTCCCGCCACGATCAAACGCAATGACGATGATTACGCTTCAGGTTTTTCTGCCGGGAAACCCGTCGCCGCCCCGGCTCACGCCGGGGCGGCCTATTTTTGTTTTACTCACACCACGRCGAAATCGGCGTTGGTSAGCGCCARATTGGCGGYCAGCGTKGCGAAATGSGTGGAGCCGCCAGCGGCRCTGCCRTYGCTGTCATARTAGAGCCAGCCGGTGTCGGTCTCGTAGATGATGTGATCGKTGCCGTCGCCGGCAAGGCCGGTGGTGTTCTTKATGAGCTGGTCCGCYGTCAGCGTGCCGTTGCCGCCRAGCGCSGCAAAGATGGCGTTGTCGACCTGGATGGTGTCATCGGCGACCGAGAAGTCGGTGATGCGGTCGACATTGGTCGAAGCATTGAGCGCCGTGGTGAAGACAAAGGTATCGTTGCCGGTGCTGCCGGACAGCGTGTCGTTACCGAGCAGGCCGTTGATGACATTCGCGCCCGAATTGCCGGTGATGACATTGGCGATCGAATTGCCGGTGCCGTTGATGTTGCCGGTGCTTCGCAGCGCGAGGTTCTCCAGTTCCTGTCCCGACAGGTTGAAGGAGACATAGGCCTGCACATTGTCGGTGCCCTGGCCGTTGAGCTCGATCACSTKATCRCCGGCATTGTCGACRTAGTAGGTGTCGTTGCCGGTGCTGCCRCTCATCGTATCRGCGCCGCCSAKKCCGTYGATGATGTTGTTGCC
>NZ_JBFULQ010001150.1:0-908 GCF_054049815.1 Mesorhizobium sp. P5_C1
CTCCACGGTCGCGCGTGATATCTTCGGGCATGAACCAGTTGAAGCAAAGATTGGGATTGTTGCCGCGCTGCTGCTCCGGAAACAGCACTGCAAAACCCTGGTTGGTCGCTAGCTTCGACCATCCAGATCCATGATCGTACCCATCCGCCGTCTGCGTGCATCCGTGCAGGACGACGACCAACGCGGCTCCCAGCGGGAGATTCTCTGGAACGTAGAAGCGCCCACGCAAAGCACCAGGATTGGATCCGAAACCAGCTATGTCGGAAAAGCGGTCGTCGCGGTGCGCGGACAAACCCGGCCGGCCCCGCATAGCGGCCAAGCGAGTGATTGTATCTGAGAGGTTTCGCAAATCGAGATCCTTAGCCGCCAAGGTGACGAAAACCGCGCACAATGCGCAGGCAACAACATCGTTGCTGCACTGCACAATAGCAAGCTTACGTCAGGTCATAGTCCAGCCGGCTCATGAGCGGCTCCGGTCGGCCAAATCGACTTTGTACGGAACCCCGAGCCCTCGCGTTGGAGCCCAATTGCGGGACAGCATTCGGTTTATTCGAAGGAACCAAAGTCGCGGGAAGAGCTTCAATCATAGAGCGCCCCGACAGCGCGCATCTGACATGCAGGAGGACGAAATGGGCTTTTTCGGCAAGGTGTTCTCGGGCCTAACCGGCAGGAGAGCGGATGACAAAAAGACCACAGGGGACATGCGCAAGGCAACAGGCGCCGGGCCAGCCATAGCGGCACACTCCAAGGACGCAAGAACCTCCGCTGCCACCGGGCAAAACCAGCAAGCCGCGCGGAAGAAGGCGCAGAAGTAACGACGGAAATGGCTTGATGCCATGCACGGGCACCTGCCTTCCGGAGTGGCAGAGGGGAACCGACCTGCGAGTTTGTTGTTGTCCTTCACACAC
>NZ_JBFULQ010001151.1:0-908 GCF_054049815.1 Mesorhizobium sp. P5_C1
AATTTGCGGATCGACACCAGCGGGCCGTCAACCGAGACAGGCCGCACGGCGATGTTGACGCGCGAGCCATCCTCCAGCCTCGCATCGACCATCGGCGACGATTCATCGACGCGGCGGCCGATGGCGGAGACGATCTTGTTGATGACGCGCAGCAAATGCGCCTCGTCACGAAACCGGATTGCCGTCTCTTCAACCAAGCCACGCCGTTCGATAAAGACGCGCTTGTGAGTGTTGATCAGAATATCGGTAATGGAATCGTCCTTGAGCAACGGCTCGATCGGCCCGAGCCCCAGCATCTCGTCGGCGGTGTCGCTGGTCAGCTGATCGAGTTCGCGGGCATTCAGCGGCACGTTTCGATTTCGAACGAACTCGCGAACGATCGGCCGGATCTCATTCAGGATCTCATCCTTGGAAGCGCTTTCAAGAGCGGTCAGATTGAACCGATCGATCAGGTGGCGATGAAGCTCGACCTTGAGCGTCAGGAAGGCGTCGGCTCCCTCGGTGGCGCCCGTCGCCGGAGACGGAACGCTGGGCATCACCACTACGGGCGCCGGCTCCTGCAGCGCCCGCGTCTCACTCGGTCCCTTGATGAAACGACCTAGCATCTTCCGTAAACCCCCAATGCCGCTGAACGGATACTATTGGCTGGCCACAAGGATTTCGCGAGGCGGCTCATTCCACAGTTAAGTAAGGTCATGATCATGCCTGCTGCTCCGACGATTGCGCATCTTCGTAACCCGTTTGTTGCAGGATCTCGAGTTTGGCAATCAGGTGGACTGTTCGAATCGAGACGGCGGCGACCGCGAATCCCGCAAGAATATCGACAAGGTAGTGACCGCCTTCTGGCAGCGCCGCGAGTATCAGCATGGCGTTCAACAGATAGACGGGGGGCGCCACGTAACGAATGC
>NZ_JBFULQ010001152.1:0-904 GCF_054049815.1 Mesorhizobium sp. P5_C1
GGTCGCTGAAGTCGCAGAACATAATCTATGGAACGGCAATCGTGGTTCAAGCTCAAGCTCTGTCTTCGCGCACGGCATGCTTGCGTCACCAAATCGCCAGCTGCTGTAACCCTAGATCAGCCCGTGCATCGTCAGTTCAGCCTTCAGATAGGCATAATAGATCGGCGCAGCGACAAGACCCGGCATACCGAACCATGCCTCCATGAAAACCATCGCCAGAAGAAGCTCCCAGGCACGCGCATTGATCCGCGAACCGATAATCTTGGCGTTTGCGAAGTATTCGAGCTTGTGAATGACGACGAGAAAGGCAAGCGAGCCTAGCGCTGCAAGGAAGGAGATGCTGAGGCTGACAACCACGATCACCGTATTGGAGATCAGATTGCCGATGACCGGCAGAAGGCCGGCGACGAATGTCAGCGCTATCATCGTCCTGATGAATGGCAGATCGATGCCGAAGGACGGCAGAACAGCGACGAGATAGATCGAAGTTAGAAACGTATTCAACGCCGAAATCCGGATTTGCGAGAACACGATGTTGCGAAAGGCCTTGCTCAGTAAGTTGACACGATCCGCCAGCGCGTCCGCCAATGGGCCGCGCTCGCCCGATGGCGCCGCCGAGCTTACCGCGATCAAGCCGCCGATCACCATGCCGACGATAATGTGGACCACCAGGACGCCGAAATCCCGACCGACGAGTTGAAGCTGGCCGGCATGCTCGCGGAGCCATCGGGCAGCGAAGACTTCCAGTTCCTCGATGTTCGACGGAAAATAGTCCATCGCCCAAGTTGGGAGATGGACGCGCGCGGTATCGATAATCTCGGCCATCTTCTTGAGGAGTGTCACGACGTTCTCCGAACCGCCAGTCAATTGCGACACGCCGCTAAAGATCGCAGCGGCTATCAGG
>NZ_JBFULQ010001153.1:0-902 GCF_054049815.1 Mesorhizobium sp. P5_C1
GCAGAATGGATCACGGGTCAAGATCGGCATCGGCGACGTGACCGGCCATGGTCTCGAGAGCGGCGTGCTGATGCTGATGGTCCAATCCGTTGCGCGCGCGCTGCAGGAGACCAACGAAGCGGATCCACACCAGTTTCTGGATCGGCTGAACAGAGCGATCTATAAGAACATCGAGCGGACGAACACCGACAAGCATCTCTCGCTGGCCTTTCTTGATTTCGAGGATGAGCGGGTAACGCTATCGGGCCAGCATGAGGATGTTCTCGTTGTCCGTGCGGGTGGCGAAGTCGAACGCATCGATACGATAGATCTGGGTCTGCCGGTTGGTCTGGAGAAAGACATCTCGAAGTTCATTGCCACGCGGAACATCCTGTTTGGGAGTGGCGATGTGATCGTGCTGCACACTGACGGTGTGACCGAGGCGGAAGACCATGACAGAAAACTGTTTGGGTTCGAGCGCCTCTGCCAGAGCGCCCGAAAACGTCATGGCAGCAGCGCCGAGGAAATCAAAACCGGGATCATCGAGGATCTGATGGCCCATATCGGAATCCAGAAGATCCACGACGACATCACCCTCGTGATCATAAGGCACACATAGGATGACCACGCTGTTCGGCACCCCTGACCTTGCAATCGGAATGATGGAAAGCGTCAGCCGGGTGCGGCTGTTCGACGGACCTCTCGACTTGAGCTGGCGTCATTGCGCGACGACTTCGGACTTCATCGCCGATCTTTTCGCATTGCGCTTTCAGTCGTCCCGCAATGACTACAGGGAAGTGCGGCACAGCATCGGATACCTGGCCAACGAGCTCATCGAAAATGCTGTCAAGTTTCGCGCACCGGGTGAAATCGTAATCGAGGCGTCGATGGATTCGGAGTGCTTCAAGCTCAAGGTGTCGAAT
>NZ_JBFULQ010001154.1:0-901 GCF_054049815.1 Mesorhizobium sp. P5_C1
ACACTGTGGTTCCGCCGCTCGAATGTCCCCAAACACCGATGCGGGAGGTATCGATTATCCCGGCCAACTTGCCGCCCGGGGCGGTCAATGAATCAGTGTATTCGATCACCCGGACCACATTGGCAGGGTGATTGTAGAGCAGCCAGATCGCCCTCCCATCCTCCCGGCTAACTCCTTCGTCCAGCGGTCCGCTGAGTCCAGTATCGTAGTCCGCGGCTGCGACGACGAAACCATACGATGCGAGTTGCCGACCCAACGTGCCGTATGAAGCGCCGAGAGCGTCGAGCCCGTGGATCAAGATCACCAACGGATAGGGACCGGTTGTTGCCGCGGGCGCATCCATCGACACCATCAAGATTGTGGCGTTGGGATCGGGGGCGGGACCGGCAGCGGGATACCAGATTATGGTCGGCATGGGATGCTTGCCAGAAATGTCGGGGACAGTGAACATCTGCAGACCATAACGCACCTCTTAGCCGGCTCCRTATCGTCGGCCTTCGGAGGGGGAAATTTTGGCGCAGATTGCTATCATTGGCAATGCGTTTATCTCACCATTGAGTTTTGACCCTAACTCTCCTCCCGGAAATCCTGCAGCGATGCATGCCGCAGATCTTCCTCGCCTCGTAGGTGCTTCACGCGCCCGATCAGCCCCGGCTTGACCCATTGCGTCGCTGGACGCTTCATGTCCTTCGGTGCGGTGCCTGCGTGGTCCTGGACACGCGAGCCGTTCACGCATCTCGCGGTTCAAGGTGACGAAAGCGCTGCCGACGTAGCGCCCGGTGCCGCGCTCGGCCATCAGTGTGAAGGCTGGCTTGCCGGCGACGAAATAGAGGTCGTGCTGCCGGCGTGTGATTGCCTTGCGCAACTCACCGAAGTCTGACAGGCCGGCGTCGTTGAGCAC
>NZ_JBFULQ010001155.1:0-897 GCF_054049815.1 Mesorhizobium sp. P5_C1
ATATAGGCCCCTGTATCGGCCCGAACTATTGCTTCAGCAGCCATCCTAGGCGATCGAGCGAGAACGCGTAGCTGATGACGATGAGCAGGGCGAGGATGATGCCCGTGGTCGTGTAGCCGGCCACGTAGAATCCGACGGCACCACCGAACAGGATCGTCAGTTCAAGCACCAGACGCACCGCACCCGGTACCGGCACAGGGGCGCGGCCCGACCGGCTGGGATCGTCGAGCACGGCGAAGGTCCCCCACAAGGCAGCGGCAATGAGGGGCAAGGCCAGGGCCAGGAGCCAGCGCCACAATCCATCGGAGAGACCCCAGCCCGACAAGCCGAAGCCGAGCAAGGCGGCAAGCTCCAGCAGGAAGCGCAACGTCAAATTCCACCAGGCGTTGCCCATGATCGTCCTCCAGAGTGTCGCGACGGCAATGTGACTGAAGGCAACCATGGCCACCAGATCGCGTGCGTCATTTTCGGCGCGGCGCAAAACGGCAAGCGCCGTCGCAAACAGCGCAAGGGTGGAAGCTGCGTTTCGCTAGTGATACACCTCGCGCGCCGGGGTCGATAGAATGCCCTGCCGCCATTTGCGAGGCTGGAACGTTGAAGAAATATTCGGTATTCGCCATCGCCCGGGAGGCCATGCGCGGCCACAAGGGCTGGGAGGAACAGTGGTCCTCGCCTGAGCCGAAGAAGGAATACGACGTCATCATCGTCGGCGCCGGCGGTCATGGCCTGGCCACCGCCTATTACCTCGCCACGGTGCACGGCATCACCAATGTCGCGGTGCTGGAAAAGGGCTGGCTCGGCGGCGGCAACACCGGCCGCAACACCACCATCATCCGCTCGAACTATCTCTATGACGAGAGCGCCGGCATCTACGACCATGCGCTGAAGCTGTGGGAC
>NZ_JBFULQ010001156.1:0-896 GCF_054049815.1 Mesorhizobium sp. P5_C1
CCGCAGCGCCTTGGAAAGGTTTGGATGGCCTTGGTCTTTGTAAAGCTTCAACGCGAAGGCAACGTCTTCAGCGGTCAGCGGCGAACCGTCGTTGAAGCGGGCTTGTGGTCGTAGGCTGAAACGGAAGCCATTGCGGTCTTGCGACAAGGTGACGGACTCGGCAAGCAGGCCATAGACCGCATCCGGCTCATCGAGCGCGCTTGCCATCAGAGAATCGAAACAAAGCTCCGTTCGCGGCGGTGAATCTCCTTTCAACACCAGGGAATTCAAGGTGTTGAAAGTCAGGAAGCTCTGATTCAAGGTGGCGTTCGGTGGCGCGAAGTTCATCTGGCCGCCCTTGGGCGCGTCCGGATTGACATAGTCGAAATGCGGGAAGTCCAGCTTGTATTTGAGATCACCGAAAGCCGACAGGCCGTGCAGTTTTACGCCAGTCGGGACGGCGGCAAAGGTGCGGCCAGGCAGCAGGGCGGCGGCGGCGGCAGCACCGCCCAATGCCAGAAAATCGCGGCGGGCAAGGACCGCCATCAATTGCCGCCCTTGTACTTGGCCGCCAGCGCCTTTTCCTTATCGGGGTCGATCCACCAGGAATCGATGTCGGCGCCGACATAGGCGGGCTGCTTGTCTGGAAAGCCGAACTTGTCCCAATAGGCCAGCCAGACGGCGGACCGGTGATATTGCGGCACGACGTAGAAGTTCCACAACAGGATACGGTCGAGCGCGTGGGTGGCGGCGACAAGGTCGTCGCGATCGGTGGCGAAGATGATGCGGTCGACCAGCGCGTCGATGATCGGATCCTTGATGCCCATCAGATTGCGCGAACCCGGTGCATTGGCGGCTTTCGAAGTCCAGAAGTCGCGTTGCTCGTTGCCTGGCGAATCCGACTGCTGGAGAAGCCC
>NZ_JBFULQ010001157.1:0-896 GCF_054049815.1 Mesorhizobium sp. P5_C1
GCGCCTTACGGTGGAATGTACTGGTTTCGTCCTGCCGCTCTCAGCAAGCTTTTCGAACATAAGTGGACCTGGGACGACTTCGCCAACATGGATTATCGGGATGGGAGTTTGGTCCACGCCATAGAGCGGATCATTGCCTATGTCGCGATCGACGCCGGATACACCTTCCGGCATGTGGTGACCGCGAGGAATGCGGCCCACAACTACGTCATGTTGGAAGCCAAATTGCAGGCATTGTTAGCGGACGGAGCGCCAGCGGAATTCGGAAACTTGGGAGTGGCAAGGTCCTTTCGTGGCCTTCTCTTCTCGATCAAGAGATCGATCGTGACCACATCGCCAACTGCGTTCAGGATCCTCAGGCCGATCTACCGCGGTCTGCGAAGGATGATCACGCTTGGTCGCGGCGCGACAAACTAAGCTCACCCCATGGCCAATTCACTCGGGAAAGGCTCCAGGCGACCTAGGTGAATTTCGCTCAGGCGATATCCCATTTGAGGTTTCGGCACCCGAGGATAGGAGGCCAATCAATCGCGAGGCGCTGTTAAGTCAGCGACTCTACCCGGCCAGCTCGAAGCGTCATCTTCTTCGTGCAAACGCGCTGGATGAGCGACTCGTCGTGGCTGGCCAGCACGATGATGCCGGCTTTTTCCGCCAATTCGTCCATGCGTCGCTTGGCTTTTTCCTGGAATGACGCGTCGCCGGCGCCAATCCATTCATCCATCAGCAGAATTTCAGGTTCGAGCGCGGTCGCCGCTGCAAACGCCAGCCGTGCCGCCATGCCCTGGCTGTAAGCCTTGAATGGCAGGTCGATGAAATCGCCCAGCTCGCTGAAATCGATTATTTCTTCCATCTTCTCTTCGATCTCGGCCAGCGTCCAACCGCTGATCAGCCCCCTC
>NZ_JBFULQ010001158.1:0-894 GCF_054049815.1 Mesorhizobium sp. P5_C1
GGCCCGTCCGGCGACCATATCCGCATCATGGGCGACAAGATCGAGGCCAAGCGCACCGCAAAACGGCTCGGCATTCCGGTGGTGCCCGGTTCGGACGGTGCGGTCACCGATGAAAAAGAGGCCAAGCGCATTGCCGGCGAGATCGGCTATCCCGTGATCATCAAGGCGTCGGCCGGCGGCGGCGGACGCGGTATGAAGGTGGCGCATACCGAAGCCGACCTCGAGGTCGCCCTGCAGACGGCGCGCTCGGAGGCCGGTGCCGCCTTCGGCGACGATGCGGTTTACATCGAGAAGTACCTGGAAAAACCGCGCCACATCGAGGTGCAAGTGTTCGGTGACGGTTTTGGCCGCGGCGTGCATTTCGGCGAGCGCGATTGTTCGCTGCAGCGCCGGCACCAGAAGGTCTGGGAAGAGGCGCCCTCGCCGGCCCTCAATGCCGAGGAGCGTGCGCGCATCGGCGGCGTCTGCGCCAAGGCGATCGCCGACCTCGGCTATTCCGGCGCCGGCACGATCGAGTTCCTCTACGAGAATGGCGAGTTCTATTTCATCGAGATGAACACGCGCCTGCAGGTCGAGCATCCGGTGACCGAAGCGATCACCGGCATCGACCTCGTGCACGAGCAGATCCGCGTCGCCTCGGGCGGCGGACTTTCGGTCAAGCAGGAAGACATCAAGTTCAATGGCCACGCCATCGAATGCCGTATCAACGCCGAGGATCCGCGCACCTTCACCCCCTCGCCCGGCACGATCACCCACTTCCATACGCCGGGCGGTCTCGGCATCCGCGTCGATTCCGGCGTTTACTCCGGCTACAAGATCCCGCCCTACTACGACAGCCTGATCGGCAAGCTGATCGTGCATGGGCGCAACCGCGTCGAGTGCATGATGCCTGTC
>NZ_JBFULQ010001159.1:0-893 GCF_054049815.1 Mesorhizobium sp. P5_C1
GAATACGCCGGGGCCTTTGTGGCATGTACGAAACACCTAGCATGTCCGCTTATTATCATCGGCTAATATGGTCAACAAACCATGAAGGACCACACATCCGATGACCGGTAAGCCGGTAACCACCTACATCGTGAGTGTGTTTGACAAGCCGCATTGGCGCACGGTGCTGACCACCAAGGACAAGCAAAAGGCGTTCGCGATGGCAAAAGAGATCGGCGACAAGGTGAGGGTCGAGACGATCACGGCGAAGGTGAAGAGGCGCTAGGTCGTTTACTTCTTCTTCGGTGTCTGAGGTGGCACTAGTGTAACGTAAGGTGTCCTCGGCTCCTTGCCGGGCTCCCGGTAAAACGGTGCCGACTCGCCGGGTGGTCCGAGCGATTTGATGTAGAGATACACCGAACGCATGTCGCTTTCGGTCATGGCTTGGACTTGGTACCAGGGCATCGGCGGCAATTGGACCTTGTTCTTGAGGTGGTCGACCCAAGCGYCCTCATCAAAGCCCATAGCCGAATCCCTGAGATTTACAGCGTAGGTCGTGCCCCAGGGACCCCGCCAGCCAATGGAGGAGCCTTTGAGCGCCTTGGCCGGATCGATTTTCCCATCGGCTTCACGGTATCCTTCCGTGTGGCAGAAATGGCAGCCGCCGATGATTGAAATATACAAACCGCGTTCGACGGAAACTTCGTCTGCCGCCAGTAGGCTGGTTGGCGCGATCGACAGAGCGACGGCCGCACAAAGATCGATTGTTCGCATATTCGCTGCCTCCCTCACCCCAGAGTACCGCCCATCATACGCTGATGATCAGCCGAAATTCGACGTGCATTTTACCGCCAGGGCGGGCCTGACAACCTTTGGGTTTGGGAACTCCGAGACGCCGGGCCCTTGGACCGGAG
>NZ_JBFULQ010001160.1:0-892 GCF_054049815.1 Mesorhizobium sp. P5_C1
TGTGAGGGCGGCCTTCATGTCCGTTCCCGAAACGCTGATAAAGGTCGGAAAAAGCTTCAGTCTTTCGGACGCTGCCATATTCCGCCAGATCATCCTGCCTAGCGGGGCGCCCACAATCTTCGCCGGAATCCGGCTCGGGCTCCTCTACACGCTGATCAATATTGTGGCGGTGGAATATCTCGTCGATGCCGGCGGCCTGGGGCGGATCGTGTCCGATCGCTACTACCGCTTCGACGTCATAGGCACCTATACCGCAATCATCGCCATTGCGCTCGTCAGCATCCTTGCAAACGCAATCGTCAACAGGCTCGAGAAGCTTGTGAGGTGACATGAGAATCGCCATCCCCTCCTCGGGAACCACGTTCTTGTCCAAAGTCGCTGTGATAAGGATATCCACCGTCGTCCTCCTGCTCGCGTTCTGGCAGGCAATCGCCATTTCGGGACTGCTCTACCAAGGCGTTGTTCCGCAGCCGCTCTCGGTCTTGAGCGCACTTGTGGCCGAATTCGGCGACGCGACCTTCTATCGCGACCTGGCGATCACCCTTTTCGAATCCTTCACAGGCTTCTTTGCGGGGTCGGCTATCGCTGTCGTGGTCGGCATATGGCTCGGTTCGAATCCGTTTATACGCAGGGCCTTCGAGCCTTACATCCATGCCCTCGGAAGCACGCCCAAGATAATCTTCCTGCCCATCCTGTTTCTGGTCTTCGGATTGGGCATCGAATCGAAAATCGCCAAGGCCGCCATGTCGGCCTTCTTTCCCGTTGTTTTCAGCACGATCACAGGCTTCCTCCTGATCGACAAGGCGCTGCTGAACGTCGGGCGCAGCTTCAATCTGAGCCTGTGGCAAATGGGCCGTATGATCTATCTCCCTGCCATGTTGCGCCCCTTGTT
>NZ_JBFULQ010001161.1:0-892 GCF_054049815.1 Mesorhizobium sp. P5_C1
GGATGAGAGTTGYCCGCAAACGATCGTCYCTTCTCCATGCGAGAACGTAAGATTGACGATAGCCGTCCCTCGGCATTCGACCCCGGTATTGGTCTGTCCGCTAATAGTTCCGCGCCGTGTAATGCTGTTGACGAAAGCCGTCCCGGAAAAGGAGAGCGTCCCATCGGCAGTCTGACCGGAGACTGGTGCGATGATGGTGAGCAGATTTTGCGCCTGCGCGTRGYCGACAGCCTCTAAGGCACCATACGCAATCAGCATTGTGGCTAGGATTCGCCTGGTCTCGCCGAGGTCTCCGCAATGGTATCTCAATTGAAGCTTGCCAGCCCCGCGCGGCGGGCACCCTCTCGGATCGCGGCAATAGCGGGAGGATTGGTGACTGGATAGGAGCCGATAAACCCTTCGGCCGAAGTGTTTGGAAATTCTCTCGCCAACCGGTTGGCAATCTTTATTGCCTGGGGTGTTTCACCGAGCATGGCGTGCGCCATGGCCTGGAACAGCAGCGTTGCAGGCGAGTCCGGCGGTGCTTGGCTGAACGCGGTCAGGCACTCCCTGAGGAGACCTACAACGAAGCTCGATCGGCCAAGCATGCTATAGTACCAGGAAACATACGGATTGAGACGGATCGCGCGCTTCGCCAGTTCATATCCTTCCCGCGGGTCGCCTGTCACRAACGCCTTTCCTCCGGCAAGCAAGGCGAGGGTATCGGCATCGTGCGGGGCGGCCGCCAAGGCAAGATCATGTTCTCTTGCTGTGGCATCGAGATCGCCCTGCAAGGCTCGAAGCTCGGCTAGACATATGCGTGCATGGGTATCACCCGCGTCGAGCGCCAAAGCTCGTTCGAGGCACAGTTTCCATTGCTCCTTTGYGTCGGAAGGGTCGTTGGTGAACGCAT
>NZ_JBFULQ010001162.1:0-888 GCF_054049815.1 Mesorhizobium sp. P5_C1
ATCTATCGCTGTGCGACTTGCGGAGATGAGATTGCCGCGAATAAGGGCAATCCGCTGCCTCCGCAAAACCACCATCAGCACACCAACCGCGCGCCTATCGAGTGGCAACTGATGGTGTGTTCTGTTCAGCAATGAGAACGGCGGGCGCTATCTCGATCTTGGGGTAGCGCCCCCATAGTGCCGGTGCTAGGTCGGCGAGCGACTGCGCAATTCCGAGTAGCTTGCCTGCCTCGAATTTTGACTGCAACAGCGTTGCAGCCTCTGCCACGTCAGGATCGATGGTGATCATCGGTCTTGTCCTTCTGCGGCTTAGCTTCGTGCTTTTCCGGCTTGGCCTTGGGGTTAGGCGGGGTCTTTACCAAGCGCTCCATAATGCGCTTCGTCTCATCCAGGTCTTTGTCTTTGGGGGTTTCGGGCATGCCATCTACCGATCAGTCTGAAGATATCCAACGCGCTGTAGGCACCGCGTTGCTCGAATGGGGTCTGGTCGAGCTAGAACATGCGAAACTCTTCCAGACGGCGACATGCGGCCAACACGACAATCATGCATTGTATGCCGCGTATTGGGCCGTTGTCTCTTTCGAAAGCCGCCAAAAAATGGTGGATGCAGCCCTTAGAGAGACCTTTACCGACCACCCCGATTATCTTGCCACATGGAACAACCTAAACAACCGCCTGATCGGCAAGAACAAGGTTCGGAACAAGCTTGCGCATGCCCAACTCCTAAACTTCCGAAAGGATCAGAAGGATCAATTTGACACCTTCCTTGTTCCATACATGTGGGGGCGACTGGACGAGCATCTCGCTAACAACTTTGAAACGTCAATGTCAGTCAATGACGTCAATGCGATCGCAGGAGCCTTTCGTGGACTTCGTTCAGATCTACTC
>NZ_JBFULQ010001163.1:0-885 GCF_054049815.1 Mesorhizobium sp. P5_C1
CGATTACCGTTGCTCTCATTGCGATTCAGCAAATCGATAGTCCCCAGCAGGTCTTCGAGACGGGCGTGGCGCGTGGCGCGGCCATCGCCGTTGGTGTTCTCTCAGTCACTTTCGTGAACGACCTTTTGGCTGCCCCCGACCATTATCCGAAAGTGGCCGCCCAACTCGAAGCGTTGCAGCGCCGGGTCGCGGATTACGCCCAGGGCACGGTTCGCGGTCAGGCCATGCCTGCCACGATGGCAGCCGGACTCCTGCACGAGATCACGGCGCTGCGTCCTGATATAGCGAGCCTCGCCACAGAATCGAGCAACGGACAGGCGAGAAGCGCGGCTGCCCGTGCCGCGGCAGTGGATCTCGTCGCTGAACTGGCTACGGCCCGGGCACTGGAAACGTTGCCGGTCGCCGCCGAACCGCGGCCGCGGGAGCAAGCTATCTCCGAACTTGAAGCAAACTCCACCGTGCCCAGGTTCAAGTGGCCTTCAGGCAGCTTGGCAGAAGGCTCATCCGGTCTGATGGCGATATGTCTCGCCTGGCTCACTGGAGAACTGCTCCGAAGGAACAGGGACGTGCGGGGCAGCCTCGACGCATTGCGGGCAGGAAACCACGGCTCCCACGAGTGGCGCACCCCTTTATACCGCTCCCGCCGCATTGCGGCGGAGACCGGCGTCAGAGCCGCAATCTCCTTTGTGCTGCCATCGATGTTCTTCATGATGACGGGGTGGCCGGCAACCGAAGCCTGCCTTGCTCTTATTGCCGTGCTGATTGGGTTGAGCGCTACCGTACCTGACGCACGCACCTTCACGACGCTCGCGGTCGTTGCCATGCCGATCTCCTGTCTGCTTGCCGGTATTCTGGAGTTCGTGGTTCTGGACGGCGTCACCGGGT
>NZ_JBFULQ010001164.1:0-885 GCF_054049815.1 Mesorhizobium sp. P5_C1
GGACGGTGCGAAGTGGTCCGGCTCGACGATCACTTACTCAATTCCAGGCGCCGGTTCACTCTGGGAGACAGATTATGGATCGGGAGAGCCTTTCGACGCTCAGTCCGGACCTTTCAACAGCACCCAGGCGGCGAGCTTTCGGAGCGCCTTGTCCCTTTGGGACGCGTTGATCGCGCCTTCGATAAACGAGGTATCGGACGCAATCCCCGGGCAAATCCGCGTCGCATTCACCGACGTCACAGCGCGCCAGGGTTCAGGCACAGCCGCCTATGCCTATGGCCCGCCCCTGTCCGGCAACACGGCAATTGCCGTCAACGGCGACGTCTGGGTCGACGAAACCTATAAGTCTTCCGATTTCGCCCCGCAAACCTCTGATTTCCAGATTCTCATCCACGAATCCGGGCATGCCCTGGGACTGAAGCACCCCTTCGAGGCGCCGACCGTGCCGGCGGGGTACGACAGCACAACCTACACGGTGATGAGCTACACGTCGGAAGACAATTTCTTCACGTGGTCAGGCAGCGGCGGGGGCATCTCCTATAGCGTCGAGGGAACGTCGTCCTTTACGCCAATGGTGCTCGATATCATGGCGATTCAGTCCCACTACGGCGCAGATCCGACCACTGCCACCGGCAATACTGTCTATGCCTTTACCGACAATGGCTTGAATGGCAGGCAGGCGATCTACGATGCCGGCGGCACGGACACTCTAGACCTGTCCGCGCTTTCTCGAGGTTCTACCGTCGATTTGCGCCCCGGCGCCTATTCGGATCTCGACTACTACAATGTCGAGAATCAGATTGCTGACCTCACCGCGCAATTTGGTGGCTTTGGAGACTTTATTCGAAACACCCTGACTGATCCGACCACCCCGGCCTATGAATG
>NZ_JBFULQ010001165.1:0-885 GCF_054049815.1 Mesorhizobium sp. P5_C1
CCCTCAAAAGTACTAGGATATCAAAAATAGTACCAAGCCATCATGCTGTCAAATTGCCACCAGGTCGTAGTTTACTTCACTATTCGGCCGGCGCAGCACTCGCCTCCGGTAAGCCCGGCTTGCCGGCTTCGCCCGGATTCCGCCTGACATAGGCGGCTTTCAGGCTCTCCGAGGTTTCGCGCGAGCCGTCATGGCTCCAGCCCGGCGGCTTGATCAGGTAGTTCAGCCGATCGCTCAAGCTCAGCCCTGGTGCAAAGGCATCCGTGAACATGCCGATCCATTCGTGGAACGCCACTTTCAGCGGATTGAATGTGCCAAGGTTCTTGACGATGCCGTAGCGCGGCCGGTCCTCTTCCAGCTCTTCGACGAAGGTGCCGAACAGGCGGTCCCAAATAATCAGTGTGCCGGCATAATTGGCGTCGAGATAACGCGGATTGGTGGCGTGGTGGACGCGGTGGTGCGACGGCGTGTTGAAGACCAACTCGAACCAGCCCCACATCTTGCCGATCGTCTCGGTGTGGATCCAGAACTGCCAGACCAGGTTGAAGCCAAAGGTGAAGGCAATCACCGCCGGATGGAAGCCAAGCAGCACCAGGGGCGCCTGCAGCACGAACATGAAGGTGAACAGGCTGGTCCAGCTTTGTCTCAGCGCCGTCGACAGATTGTAGTGCTGGCTTGAGTGGTGGTTGACATGCTCGGCCCACACCCAGCGCACCCTGTGCGCAATACGGTGGTAGACATAGTAGCGCAGGTCATCGAGCAGGAAGGCAGCAAGGAACACCCAGACCGACAGGCCGAGATTGAAGACGCGGAACTGCCACAGCCACAGCAGCGCCCAGTAGGACACCACGCCAAGCAGCAGCCCGGCGACGACATTGCCAGTGC
>NZ_JBFULQ010001166.1:0-882 GCF_054049815.1 Mesorhizobium sp. P5_C1
AGGTTATGCCTGGTGATCGGGTCTTCGAGATTGGCGAGCAGCGCGGATGTCCAGCTCGCCACGATTTCATCCAGCGTCTCGTCCAACTGTGCGAGCATGACACTGCCCGCGACCGTGTTTTCGCTCTGCGGTCGGAAGCCGCAATGCGGACAGGTCGGTGAGGCGTCGAGATCGCGCTCGGTCAATGCGAAACAGCTCTTCAAACTGGCAAGACGGTTCTGGGAGTCGGTCAGTTGCTGCCGAGGCATCAGCTCGATTCCGGCAAGGCGCTGGAGCGTCTGCAATCGCGGATCGGTGAGAAGCGCGCTCTTTCGTTTGTCGTCGTTGACGCCCAGGCGTGCGCGCGTGTGCAGATTCATATAGAGCGTGATGAACTCACGCTTGAAGGGCCGAAGCGCACTGGAGAGACGCTCAAACTCCTCGGGCAGTCTAGGCAGATCGGCGCTGCGAATGGCGCTTTCGAATTCCTGCCGTGCGGCGCGCACGCGCTTCACCCACTGATGGTCGGCGGGCAGCACCGTTTCGGCAAGGCTCAGCCAATGCGCTGTAGCTCCGTGGCGGGCGACGAAGTCCCGGACCGCTTCAATCAACCCGAGAGTACGGATCGTCTCGACGTGGACGCTGATCTGGCTCGCAGCATAGCGGAGGTTCTTCAGCTTGCCCGGCGAGGAATAGGCTTGGCACGATTCCAGAAACGCCTTGGCGTCGGCCAGTTTCTCCGCGCGGACGGCCAGATCGCCGACATTGCGAAGATCGATACCCCAGAAGGAAACGCCTTCCCGAAACATCTGCTGCGCTTCGACAATGCGCCGGACGTGCTTCTGGATCGCATCCTGCAAGCTTCGGACTGGTTCGTCCTGACCTTGGGTCACGAGCTGCGCC
>NZ_JBFULQ010001167.1:0-880 GCF_054049815.1 Mesorhizobium sp. P5_C1
GCTACGGCCATCAGGAAGGCGACCGCTGCCTGATCCATGTCGCCAATGCCCTTAGCGAAATGATCAAGCAGTATAGTGGCTCGATCGGTCGCTATGGCGGGGAGGAATTCATTGTCCTGGCTCGAGTGGAGAGAAAAGAACAGATCATGGATCTGGCCGAAGCCATTTGCAGTACGGTGGAGGGCTTGGCGCTTACCCACGAGCTGCGGCGAGACGGCGTCTCGATTGTGACAGTGAGCGTTGGCGCTGCATTCACCAGGACGCAGACTGGCGCCAAGCTGGAGAAAATCATCCACGAAGCCGACCGCGCGCTCTATCTGGCAAAAGCCGGTGGTCGAAATTGCGCTCGGCTGTTCGATCCGACCGATCCCCAGAGCAGCGACGAAAGTGAGAACATCGCGGCCTTGCTGAAGATCGCGATTGGCCAGAATCTCGTTTCGCTCGTTTATCAACCTATCCAGGATGTCAAATCGGGCCGGGTCGAAGCCGTAGAGGCTCTGATGCGCCTCAGAATGCTGGACGGTACGTCGGTTCCGCCGAGCCTGTTCATTCCCGTTGCGGAACGAACCGGCGCGATCCTGGAACTCGGGCGCTGGGCAATAAGGACAGTGTGCTCCGAGCTTCTGGCGGAYGACCACGTCCGTGTCGTCAGTGTCAACGTCTCTCCAATTCAGCTCAAGACACCTGGCTTCGCAACGTCCGTCGCGACCATTTTGGGCGAGACCGGCGTCGCCGGCAGCAGGCTGGCCTTCGAAATCACCGAAGGACTGGAAATGGAGATGCACTCGGACATTCTTCGCTGCATCAGCGACCTGAAGCTGCTCGGCATCAAGATATGGCTCGATGATTTTGGGACCGGCTTTGCCGGCCTGTCGTGGCT
>NZ_JBFULQ010001168.1:0-878 GCF_054049815.1 Mesorhizobium sp. P5_C1
GCCGGGGCCATTCAAACCACCGCCACTGATGTCGTAGCCGTCATGCTCGGTATGGGCGAACTGGCCGGAGGCGAAGACGCCGAAGCTGGACGAAACCGGCACCATTGCCCCCCCGGTTGCGGGCGAGAGGTTGAGGTCAGCATCGATCGCATCACGGTTTATGCCGTAGAGGGCGTCGATCGCCACCGTGACCGCGCCGGCGTTGGTGGCGCTGGTGGGCGCCGCGGCAATACCGAAATTGGCTGGCGTGGCGCGCAGGAACAAGCCATTCGGGCCAGCTACGATTTCATAGGTGAAAAGAGAACCCGGCGTGCCGGGAATGCCTTTGACGTCGAAGGTTCCGGCAATCGGCCCGCTGGTCGAGACGATGAGCGGGATATCGGTCGCCTGGGCGAATTGCGGCGTGCCCAGCAGATTGACGATGATGGTGTTGGCGCCGGTGGCCGAAAACGGGTTGGCAACGAGTTGATCCGACTGCACCGTCTGCTGGTTGATGTCGAGGCCGATGCGGGCGCCGTTGAGGGTGAGGCCGCCGAGCCTCAGCACGTCGTTGGCGACGCCGTCCGTCATGTCAATCAGCGAATTTGTCGCTATGATCGGACCAGACATGGTGAGGTTGCCGTTGATGAACAGCGTTGAATTCGTCGCGATGATCGAACCTGGCATGTTGACGTTGCCGTTGATGAAAAGCGTCGAGCCGTTGCCAAGATTGAGCTGGTTGATGCCTTGCGTGCCACCGCTGAAGCGGAGCGTGGAGGCGTTGGCCGAAAAATTGTCGAAGCCAGTGAAGTTCTGGCTCTTGCCGCCGGCAGCGAGGTCGGTGTCGGTGACGGTGCCGTTGGCGCCCATGCCGCTGAACAGGACCCCGTCGGCAAGGT
>NZ_JBFULQ010001169.1:0-878 GCF_054049815.1 Mesorhizobium sp. P5_C1
GCTCTTGAAAAACTGTTCTGTTCACGGAGCGTATCAGAATCAGATCCCGCACAAATCAGCGTCAAAACGGTCCTTTTCATCAGCGGCTAACGCTCACTGCTGTGCATCAGGGCGGCCAGAGCCGCAAATTGGACGATTTGTAGGCATAGGACACAAAACACTGGAAATCGTAAATCGATCGATCTAAAAGCGGCCGAAATCCTTCCCGAAAGTGAGTGATGAATCCTAAAGCTGTCATCTACGGTGCTGGCGGTCACGCTCGTGAACTGCAGTTCCAACTGCATGCCGAGGGAACATCAACGGTGGCATTCATCGATGATTTCAGATCTGGTTTTGATGTTGAAGGCACTCCCGTGCTTTCTCGTGACGATGCCTACGCACGCTTTCCTGCGGCAAACTGGTACGTTGCGATCGGTGATATTGCCGGCCGCACGACCATCCTAGCAACGCTTCGCGAACTGGGTTTAACGGTTGGCTCTTTCGTTAGCGCTCGCGCCTTGGTTTCTCCGTCTGCATCCATTTCCGGGGCAGCACAAATATTTGCGAATACCATCGTTTCAGCCGGCGCGGTGCTGGAGGATAACGTGATCATTGATTTCGGATCCATTATTCATCACGATGTTAGAATTGGCGCCAATTGCTTTATAGCCAGTGGGGTAACGGTTGCCGGGCACGCCAAGGTAGGCTCGGGAGTTTGGCTGGGCGTCGGATGCACAATAATCAATGGAACGGCCGACAACCCCATAAACATTGGCAACAATGTGGTCGTTGGAGCCTCCGCGTGCGTGGTGAGCGACGTAGAGGATAACGCCATCGTCGTTGGCGTACCCGCAAAGCAGAGGTCTTTATAGTGGCAAATACCCCAATTTACGTTGCCC
>NZ_JBFULQ010001170.1:0-877 GCF_054049815.1 Mesorhizobium sp. P5_C1
CATGATCAATACGGGAACCGCGACCGGCTACGACCTCGAATACCTCGGCGAGACGGTGCGAACGCGGGTGCTGGAAAATTCGGGCATCCGGCTGCAATGGGAAATCAAGCGCATCGGCAATTTCCGGCCGGGGCATGCCGTGCAGGAGTTTCTCGGGCAACTTCTATAGTGGGTGTTGAAGTTCACGTGATGCATGAACTTCAATGGGGCCGAAAATGGCCCGCGACCGTTGCTGCAAAGACTCAACGGCGCGGTTTTCGCATCCATTTTCTCAGAAAGTGAATCTCTCGGAATCGTAAGTACTTGCCAGTGAATCAACTCTCTGATTCTCTGCTCCAAAGCGTTTCCTGATTTGAGTCGTTCGACGCGTTCGGCGTTTTCCGTCTGGGGGGGCAACCTGCCGGGAGACTCGGACTCAATGTTGCGGAAATCTTGGTTTTTGGTCCGCGGTGAGAGGGGATGACGGGGGAAATGAAAAGCAAGCATGTGGCCGTCCTGCTGGGAGGTTTCTCGTCCGAGCGGCCCGTGTCCCTGTCCTCGGGAAAGGCTTGTGCCGATGAGCTCGAGAAGGAAGGCTACCAGGTCACGCGCGTCGATGTCGGGCGCGATGTCGGCTCGGTGCTTGCCGAACTCCGGCCGGATATCGCGTTCAATGCGCTGCATGGTCCGTTTGGCGAGGATGGTACCATCCAGGGTATCCTCGAATATCTCGGTGTCCCCTATACGCATTCCGGCGTGCTCGCTTCGGCGCTGGCCATGAACAAGGAGCAGGCCAAGCGGGTTGCCAAATCGGTCGGTGTCCCTGTCGCCGAATCGAAGGTCGCCAGCCGCTTCGCCATTCAGAACAAGCACCCGATGAAGCCGCCCTATGTGGTCA
>NZ_JBFULQ010001171.1:0-876 GCF_054049815.1 Mesorhizobium sp. P5_C1
TCTATGATTTCTGTTCTTTTCGAGATTTATGGCATAATAGGCGCATGCAGATCTCGGGCATTGGAAGGATCATCTTCTGGTCTGGCGGAAGTATCTGGATCGGGCAGGCAGTTGGCCCGATTGAGTGTCACGCCCACCATGCCATTCAGGTCAGCGTCGGCCTGTTTGATCGCGTGCAGTTCCGAACGAGCGATGCGGTAGCTTGGGTATCCTATGGCGCGGCTTACATTCCGTCCGACTTGCCCCACTTGTTTCAGGCACCTGGGAAGACAGTTGCCAATCTCTTTTGCGAGCCCGTAGACCAACGCTCTGGCAGCTACCTGGGTCTCCGCTATGTCGTCTGATCGGAGCATGTGTCGTAGCTGTGCTTCTTTCATCGACTCCTCCATCAGAGACCTCACCACTTGGTTATCTTGACGAAGCGAATCCGAGCTTTCCCAGTCGATAAGAGTCCGTGTCGAAATGATCTGGAAATGGGTAGGGTTTCGAATTGCCCACCGCAGATAAGCTGTTCCAACAGCGGTAAAGCGCGCGATTGGATCATCAGTGGCAACGTTCTCAACTTCTGCCGTGATCTCTAATCGAAAACGGCTCATTGCCTGCTCTGCGACGGCCGTCATAAGTGCAGTCTTGTTGCTGAAGTGGCGGAAGGGCGCGCCAGGAGAAACGCCTGCCCGCTTTGCGACTTCGCGCACGCTCACATTGTCGGGGCCGCCTTCCTGGACAAGTTGAACCGCGGCATCGATCAGCGCGTCCCGCAAATTGCCATGGTGATAGCCGGTGCGGCGAGGCGCCTTTGTCTTTCGCATTTCATTCCCTTCGTTCCACAAAACAGCACCCTCACCCATACCACGATTCAAGAAAATGTAATCACTG
>NZ_JBFULQ010001172.1:0-875 GCF_054049815.1 Mesorhizobium sp. P5_C1
CATCACCATGAATCATATGGGATATCTATCGCCATGCCGTCATAGGCTGGCTCGACGTTGGCTGGCGTCTCGGCCATCACCGTGGCATCACCATGAATCATATGGGATATCTATCGCCATGCCGTCATAGGCTGGCTCGACGTTGGCTGGCGTCTCGGCCATCACCGTGGCGTAGTCGAGCGGCACATGCATATGCGTCAGCACGGAGTGCCGTGGCGCCAGCCGCTCGATCCATTCCAGTGCTTCGCCAAGCGACAGATGGCTGGGGTGCGTCCGGTACTGCAGCGCGTCGATGATCAGCACGTCGAGGTCGCGCAGCCGTTCGACGGTGGCCTCCGGAAAGTCACTGATATCAGGGCAATAGGCGAGCGTGCCGATGCGGAAACCGAGCGATATGATGTCGCCATGCACCTGCGGCAGCGGCTCAAGGGTGAGGGCACCCCCCTCTCCTTCGATGACGACCGGCTTGGCGTGATGGATGATATGAGCGTCGACGATCGGCGGATAGGAACTGCCCGCCGGCGTCTCGAAACAATAGCCGAAGGCCTGCCGCAGGCGCAGCATCGTCGGCTCGTCGGCATGGATATCGATCAGCTGGCGCTGATCGAGGACGAAACCACGCAGATCATCGATGCCGTGGATGTGGTCGGCATGCGGGTGCGTGTAGACGACCGCATCGATGCGCCTGACGGAGGCCATAAGCATCTGCTGGCGGAAATCCGGTCCAGTGTCGATGACGACGCTGGTGCGACCGCCATCCGCAGCAATCCGTTCGACGAGTGCGGCGGCGCGGGTGCGCCGGTTCTTCGGGTTATCTGGGTCGCAATTGCCCCAGTCGCCGGTGATGCGCCGTCGCCAGGTACGCCGCGCATCAC
>NZ_JBFULQ010001173.1:0-875 GCF_054049815.1 Mesorhizobium sp. P5_C1
CAATTCAGCGGTCCTGACGACATTCAGAAAGGCGGGCATCGTCAACATCTCGATGGTTGCGGAGCAGGTCAGGGTCAGGAATCTGGCCGAGAATGTCGCCCTCGAGGACATTGAACACCTGGTCCTGCAGGCGGCACAACTCATTGGCGCGGCGATCGAATTCGACGGCCTTGCCGGTTTGCTCGTGGATGGCCTTGCCGATGAAGATGGCGAGCGCATTTCCCCGATTGACCTGCCTCATCTGGCCTCGATCCAATAGGCAGCCAAAACGGCGGGCTGCCTGTAAGCGCTGCGCCATTCGACCAGACGCAGAACGCTGCCGGCCTGCACCATGCCTTGCGACGCTGTGCACCTGAGTCGGCTTTCAGTCGAAACGGCTGCGACATTAACCACGTTGCCATCAGCATGGACCCCAAAGCGGGTGTTGAACGTTTCCCATTATGGAAAATCAACAACACCGATTCTATTGCCACATCGAGACAGACGGAACCTGGGCGGTTTGGGATCGTATTGCCAATGCGCCGGCGAGCTTGGGAGGGCGGGACCTGATTGGTTGCACATCCCAGCGTGCCAACGCCGCGGAAGGCGTGCTGACGCGGATCTATGACAACGGATTGGATGCGGTTGCCGCTCGCATATCAGGGATAACGCATTCTCGTCAGGGATAGCGCAGTCTCGACCCAACCAGCCTAGCCACCCGCGGGCCGCACGCCCAGGGATCCTGGTTCAATAAATCTGCACGCCAAGCCGCTCGTTGCGTCTCCACCGCACCACGGCGCGATAGTTGGCGTCGTCCGCAGGCACGTGCAGGACGAACCGGTCGGGGATTGTTACGCCTGGGTCCACCCGCAACTCCGCGCCGTGAACGTGCTGAT
>NZ_JBFULQ010001174.1:0-873 GCF_054049815.1 Mesorhizobium sp. P5_C1
CCTAACTGCAACGCCGACCCTCCTTTGGCGACTAGTTATTAGCAACGACGCATGGAACGCTGACCGGGCATTTTTGTTCCGATCGCTTAACTCGGCAGTTCGTAGTGGATTGCCAATCGCGGCTGCAGGGCGCACCGTCGATCGAGCCCYGGCGGCCATCACTCTAGCATGCCAACCGGAGCGGCGGTTCGGCTGTTTCACAGAACATCCTCGACCGTCCTCTCGACGCATTCGCTTTGAAAAGCTCGCCACTTCGGAAGCCGCAGGCTTGAATGGCCTTGGACACTGAATTCACGCTCCGCCGAATGGGTTTCTAAGGCGGACCGTCAAATCTCGGCCCAAAGGAGGTTCCGTGTACCGGTTCCTCATATGGCTTCGATGCACATTTCAGACATTCAGTTAGGCAACGACACACTGACGAAGCCCGGCTTACTGGAATGGCGAGCCTCACCTGACGTACGAAACGCGCTATAATGGTAAATGACTTTTCGGCCTGAATTCGGTGACAACGATCGCGCGTATCCACAGCCAGCCCGCCAGCCAGGCGATTGCTGCCGCAAGAACGGCCAAGCCCAAATCAAGAGTCCACTCCGGAACGAACGCACGCAGTGCAATAGGCACCGCGCCGGCGACATAGAGGACGAGGGGAGTGCGAGGCACACCTCTTCCGACGGCAAGAGAGATCGCGAACGTGAGCGTCCCAAGCAGAAAAAGTAACGAACTGGCGACCAGAGCCAGGCCGAGCGGGCCGTCCCGCAGCTCTATGATTGTTGCCAGAGGAAGTTTCGAAAATACCAGATTGATCACCACTTCCACGCCTTCCAAACTTGCAAGTGCAATGAAGTTGATGACGAACGCGACTGTGCCAGGTAG
>NZ_JBFULQ010001175.1:0-872 GCF_054049815.1 Mesorhizobium sp. P5_C1
GCTGCATACAGACGGTGCCCCAACCGCCTTCCGCCTTCATCGCCCTCATGCCGATGGAGCCGTTGGGCATGAGGGGAGAGTGGCCCGTCGCGTGCGGCACAGCGAAGAACCGATTTGGCGCCACCTTCGGCCCGATCTTGACGGGTTCAAACAGAACCGCATAGCGAGCGTCGATCGGGGTGGCGTGTATCGTCATTGCAGTGCCTTCTTGACGATGCCTCGATCGACCCAATCGTCGAATATTCCAAGCACCGTTTCAGCAAACAGCGCGTCGTTTATGTGCGCGTCGATCTCGGTCAATTCCACAGGATGCCGTATCGCTGAGCGCATTTCATCGAGGAACGCTGCTAGTCCTGCCGGGTCATGGGCAGGTTGCCCCTCCCGGTCCCATTCCTCGATACCTTGAATAGGCAGGATCACATGCACTGGAGCCAAGGCTTTGGCTAACCGATGGCCGATCTCGCGGGCGGTCTCGCGCCGCTCTTGCGCGTTCAACGCGGCGGAGGAGATCAAACGATTGTGCGCGTGGCAGGGTCTGCCGGCGAAGCGGGCGGGGATATCTTGCCAACTGGGAAAGTCTATCAAGTCGACGCAGCCCGGAGCGACGAGTTGTGGGACCTTGTTCTGTCCGGCTGACACAAGTCGGTCCTTGCCACCGTTGACGATAGAGCCAACCAGAAGGTTCCCGAGCTCGGGAAGCGCGAAATCCATGACGGCGCAGAAATATCCTTGCGCGGCCAGATTTTCAAAAGCCATTCCGCCCATGCCAGTCGCATGAAACACCGCTAGTTCGAACCCTCGCTCTTCCAAGGGGCCCTTGAGTAGTCTCATGTAGGAAAGACACGAGCTGCCAAGGCTCATCATGCCAATGA
>NZ_JBFULQ010001176.1:0-868 GCF_054049815.1 Mesorhizobium sp. P5_C1
GCCCTAGGTCGCCAAGGGTCCAGGGTTGATCCGGCCGTTCGTGAATCAACTGAAGCGCCGGTCCTATGTGCKGGTCCGCCATTGCCCCTAGCCACCCGCCTTCTCCGGAATCGAGAGACTTGATCCAGCTTCGCAACACCTCGACGAAGAGCACTTCTGTCAGTCGTGAGAGTGCGACGTCTTGGCCGGGACGCGCAAGCGCCGACTCGCTCACCATGCGTTGCAGAATCGCCTCGAGCCATCCGCCGTCTTCCGTCGGCTTCAGGAGAAGCAGGGGGGGAAGTAATTCCAACACACTGCCGCGCGAGGGCCGCTCCACAGTGAAATTGCCACAGATCATCGTCGAGAGCGGCTGCGCGTTGCCTCCATGACGAACGACGCCAAGACGTCCGGGCAGTCGACCGAGATCCGGAATCGGTAACGGCTTCGTCCGGCGGTCCGAATAAATCAGGTGAGGCTCGCCGCGTGTGACGACGACAAAGTCGCCCGCGGTCATGTGGAGTTCTCGTCCCTCATCAAGCTCGAGGGTAGCTGAGCCACGACTGAGATAATGGAACAGGGCGTAGGGGCGCGCTGGCAATGCCAGATTCCATGGATGGCCGAGCTCGAAGTGGAAGAGCAGAGTCCCACCGAGGCGAATGCGATCGAGCACTTGGGCGAGGATGTCCATCCTCCCGATGTTAATACGACGGACGGTCAGACACAATATTCGGACGATTGATGGCTAACGTCCGAATGCTCCATGTACTACCTGATCTCAAGTCGAGCCAACAGGTCGCGCGGCAAACCATTACGCAAACGGCAGATGGGAGAACCGCGACTTTTGCCGACACGCCTGCCCCGGACCCGCGTCGTCCGTCATCTCAAC
>NZ_JBFULQ010001177.1:0-863 GCF_054049815.1 Mesorhizobium sp. P5_C1
GATGAAAACGCGATGACCTGGGATGGCTCGATCCTCCGCCTCGGCGGGGCGGTCGCGGATGGAGATCATATCGAGTATTTGTCCTTGTCCCGTCCGGCTCTGGGATGTTTGCATTTCCCTTTTTTATGTTCTAACCCGGTCCGACTATTCGCCAGGGTCGAACTCACCTTTGAACAAGACTTTTGCGACCGGCCCGAGCGGATTTGCGATCTGGCTCTCCAAAACCTCGATAAGTTTGCGTCCGACACCCGCCATGTCCACGAAATGAACGCCGATCTTCGCCGGCAGGAAGCGTGCAAGTCGCGTGCTGTCACGAGTGACGATGTGGACGTCGCTCCCAGGCACAAGACCTCTTCTGCCAAGAACGTGTAACGCCCCGAGAAGGCCCAGTTCGTTGGCGCATGCCAAGCCTGTTGGCGGATCTGACGACCCCAGCAAGCGATCGAACCAGGCAGCGCTCGACTCCATCGTGAACATGCCATGGCCGATCAGCGACTGGTCGATCGGAATACCAGCCTCGGCCATTGCCCGTTCGTACCCAGAAAGACGCATGGCACTCGCCTGGTCCCCCGGAACGAGAAGTTGCAGCGCAATGCGTCGACAGCCCTTGTCCATGAGCTGTCGGGTCGCCTCGTAGGCAATCTGTTCGTTGTCGATATCAACATAAGGATATGCGACGTCCAGGTCGGTTCTCCCGAAGGCGACAAATGGCATGCCTTGATCCAGCAGCAGCTTGACGCGCGGATCGCCCGACACCATGCGCGTGATGATCAGTCCATCTGTGCTGCGCGCCTGAAGCTGCCGCTGCACACTCACAACGGGATCGTCGTCGGGAGTCGTGGAATAGATGGACAGACTATAAC
>NZ_JBFULQ010001178.1:0-863 GCF_054049815.1 Mesorhizobium sp. P5_C1
ACCACCGGCCCCAACACATATGACCGCTATGTGCGCCAGTTCGGCAATGAGTGCGACTGGCCCGACGTGCCGATGTCCGCCGCCGTTCCAACCCGCGACGGCCAATGCCGCGTCTATCACTGTGAGGAACCGAGCTACAATCTACTGGTGCGATAACGCCATGAAGGTGGGGATYCACAGAATCGCGGTTTCGATCTATGGTGAGGGTATGGACACGGTCGATGACCTTTCGTCTGCCCTCAGAGCGCCTCACTGGGACGTGTGGAGCCCGATCCGGCGCTTCGGCCCTCGATCTGCCTATAAGCTTGCTGGCGGCCTCGCTATCGGCCTAGGCATCGCCATAGGGCATGCATTGGCAGGCTAAAGCTGTCAGTGCCTTCGGCGTGATCTCCTCGACCCGCACCTTGTCGCCGATCTCCTTGGCCATAGCCAAGGCCTTGTCTTTGTCCTTGGTCGTCAGCACGGTGCGCCAATGCGGCTTCTCGAACACGCTGACCACATAGGTTGTTACAGGCTCATGAGGCATCGCTAAAATGTAGCTCTGCCTGTCGGCGGCGTCTATCGTTCGAAAGGCGGTTTCCAGTCGCGATTGCTCTTCGCCTGGATGCCCTTATAGTCAGGAACGACGGTGAAAAACACCGACCGGGGGTCGCGCCCTGCAGCCTTACAATCCGAGCAGCCGAAGCGGCCAACCAGATCCCAATGCATCGAACCGTGATCGGGGCCGAGCTTGTCTATCAGCGCCAGCACATAGGGTGCTCGCAATTGACGTACATCGTTTCGCGAGCGGCCAGGGTATCGGCGAGGGTCTTGGACATGGCGATCTCCGTTGAAGGGGGGTCGCCGCAACAGAGGAATATAAT
>NZ_JBFULQ010001179.1:0-857 GCF_054049815.1 Mesorhizobium sp. P5_C1
GGGGGCTGACGGTAGCCGGGTCGGCAGTGCAGCAAGGTCCAAACGGCTCCTATGTCTACGTGATCGCACCTGATGGAACCGCGCGGATACGGCCTGTCACTGTTGCCCAGTTGACCGAGGGACAAGCCCTTATCGATTCGGGTCTCGAGGCGAACGAAACGGTCGTGGTCGACGGGCAATACAAGCTCGTGGAGGGCGTCCCCGTTCAAGTGCTGCGGGGCAAAGCCGCTGATGAAGCCGCCCTGCAAAGCGCAGTGCAGCAGGCAATCCCGTGAATGTCTCGGCCCCTTTTATTCGCCGGCCGATCGCGACAGGCCTGCTGATGGCGGGTCTGCTGCTGTGTGGGCTGGCTACCTACCGGCTTCTGCCAGTCGCATCATTGCCGAACGTCAACTTTCCGACGATCCAGGTGTCAGCGCAGTTGCCCGGCGCCGATCCCGAAACCATGGCGTCGTCGGTAGCCACCCCGCTTGAGCAACAGATAAGCCAACTCCCCGGCGTGACCCAGCTGTCTTCGACCAGCGCGCTAGGCAGCACACAACTCACCGTTCAGTTCGACCTCAGCCGCAGCGTCGACAGCGCCGCGGTTGACGTGCTGTCGGCGATCAATGCCGCAAGCCCAGATCTGCCGCTGGGCATCCCCTATCCGCCGACCATCCGTAAGGTCAATCCGGCGGATACTCCGATCCTGGTGCTCGCGCTGACATCCGACACCCTTCCACTGACGATGGTCGATGCCTACGCGGAAAACATCCTGCTGCCGAAGATCTCGCAAATCTCCGGCGTGGGTCTTGTTGGCATTGGCGGCCAGCAGAAGCCGGCGATCCGTGTGCAGGTCAATCCGCAAGCGGCCGCGG
>NZ_JBFULQ010001180.1:0-855 GCF_054049815.1 Mesorhizobium sp. P5_C1
CGTCGAAGAAGATCCTGACGTTCAACGCGCCGTTCCAGCAACTGGTCAAGCGTCAATTGCCGATAGCTCCAAACGACGATGCGCGCCATGACCTCAAGCTGGCGCTGGACCTCAATGTAGCCGACATTTTCGCGCGGCTCGACGCCAATGGCCAAGCGCCGGTGGCTACCGGCTTTGTCATCGGCGCCGGTGAACGTCGATACCGGGGTCATTTGAATGTTGTGCGAGCCCCGGTGGTCGAGCCGGAGTTGCTGATGGCGTTCGTCTTCGGCGGCTGAGGCGTGTCACGTTGATCCGGATTCAGCCGATGCGCTCACGCTCTGGTTTTCATGCAAACCATTGTCCCAAAATCACTTTTGGCGACATGTGATCTTGCCGGAAAATCTATCGCTGAACGCCTTCGCCCGGCGCAACGGTCGCGAAGCCGCCTTTGATCTCAGCCATCTGGGCTGCGCCCGGTTTCGAGCCGTGGATCCAGGCCCGGTCCGTGCTGAACGAATAGAGCGGAACGTAGTCGGGAAGATCGCTATCGCGCACGACGATGTTGCTGAGGCTGTCGAGAATGAAGGTGCCGCTGCCAGTGCTGACCGACAGCACCGCGTGAAAGAAGCCTCGCTTGCGGTCCTGGAGAACAACGAGCGCCATGCTTTGCGTAGGAATGCCGGCCCTCAGCAGAGCCGTCATCTTGAGGATGGCAAAATCCTCGCAGTCGCCGGCTCGCCGTTCGAGAATTTCCGACGGCTTTGCCCAATAGTCGAGTTTGCCGTAGACGACGCTGTCTTTCCTGTAGGCAATCAGGTGATTTACGCTGCTGTTGACGAAGGATAGCTTCTCGCTGAACCCCTTGCCCTGGGC
>NZ_JBFULQ010001181.1:0-855 GCF_054049815.1 Mesorhizobium sp. P5_C1
GAGCCGCCTTCTGGTAGTCGGCATTGGCGTAGAGCGAGGAGCGCGTGCCGGGAGGAGCATTGGCCCAGCCTTCCTTCGAGGCGACCAGTTCGGCATAGTGCTTGCTGGTTGCCCAGGAGACGAACTTCTCGGCAGCATCCGCCTTCTGCGTGCCGGCGGGAATGGCCAGCGACCAGGCCCACAGCCAGTTGCCGCGCTTGCCCAGGCCATTGTCGGGTGCCAGCGCATAACCGACCTTGTCGGCGACGGTGGAGTTCTTCGGGTCCGATACGAAGGATGCGGCGACCGTGGCGTCGATCCACATGCCGCACTTGCCCTGCTGGAACAGCGCCAGGTTTTCGTTGAAGCCGTTGGACGATGCGCCCTCGGGACCGTCGGCCTTCATCAGGTCGACATAGAACTGCAGGGTGTTCTTCCATTCGGGCTGGTCGAACTGCGGCTTCCAGTTCTCGTCGAACCAGCGTGCGCCGAAGGAGTTCGACATGGCGGTCAGGAAAGCCATGTTCTCGCCCCAACCGGCCTTGCCGCGCAGGCAGACGCCGTTCACGCCATTGGCGCGGTCGGTCATCTTGTCGGCGGCCTGCTTGATGAAGTCCCAGGTCGGCGCRTCGGGCATCTTCAGCCCGGCCTTGTCCATCAGGTCCTTGCGGTACATGACGAAGGAGCTTTCGCCGTAGAAGGGCGCTGCATAGAGCTTGCCATCAACCGAAAGACCGCCTGATATGGCCGGGATGATGTCCTTGGCGTCATAGTCGTCGCCGAGCTTGTCGAGCGGCAGAAGCCAGCTCTGCTTGGCCCAGATCGTAACTTCATAGGTGCCGATCGTCTTCACGTCATACTGGCCGCCCTTGGTGG
>NZ_JBFULQ010001182.1:0-851 GCF_054049815.1 Mesorhizobium sp. P5_C1
GTACTATCCCGTCAAACACCAAAGACCAGTCCCTACCTCACCATATCCACAGGCCGCCGTTCACACCGAACCGGATTCTGGCAGTTCGAGCCAGAGCGTGGTGCAACAGGTCGAGGAACCTGCAGCACCCAGTGGCGCCTACGCRTCCCAACAAGCGGCCGCGAAGGCTGCCAAGCTTGGCCTGTGGAAAGGCTCCTTCGAGGAGCCTTGGACTTGGCGCGCCGAGCAGACCGAGCGGTCCAGTCAGCCTTTGGGCATCATMGGCAGCCAAGCGCAAGCATCTGGCTTCTCATGTCAGCCGAAACGAACCTGCTCTCAGATCGGCTCCTGTGAAGAGGCTGAGTGGTATCTCAGCAACTGTCCTTGGGGCGGCAAGCTCGACCGCGATAAGGACGGCATTCCGTGTGAGAGCCTGTGCTGAGGGGATCACAATGGCTAAATCAGACAAGCCCCGTGAAGGATCGAAACGTCGGATCATATACGATCTGCAGTATCAACAAGAGGGGGGCGATATTGGCGGAACTTAAACYGCGCAAGAGGATGGGACGCCTTCAGCTACATCAACGACACCAAGAGCATCGCGCGTGAATACGGCGGCACTCCGCACTCTAATGGTGGCGGTCAGACACGACGTCTTTGGATAATCCCGCAATAGCGGAGACACTACCGACCCAGACGGTCTTTTGGGCAAATCCGCAGCTGATATCTGCCAGAGAAAGTAACGATGTTTCTAGAATCTTAGGTCGATAGTCATGTCGACGGTATTTTTTGATGCAAATGCGCGTTCGAAATGACAAGATGAGTTGGGGATATTGGGGAGACGGGGCGCCTGATGCACGCAAGTATGAGTC
>NZ_JBFULQ010001183.1:0-849 GCF_054049815.1 Mesorhizobium sp. P5_C1
CACTTGCGCCGTGACCGGCAGCCTGACGAGGCCGCAAGACAACGCCAATCTGCCGGTGACGCCGGAACAAATCGCGGCCTCGGCACTCGATGCGGTCGACGCGGGTGCGTCCATCCTGCATCTTCATGTCCGTCATCCCGACGGTCGACCGTCGATGGAGCTCGATCACTACCGCGAACTCGTTCGTCTGATCCGCGCCAAGAATACGGAGGTGATCCTGAATATCACCACCGGACCTGGTGGCCGGTTCCAGCCTGGAGAAGAGGATCCCAAGATCGCTGGTCCCAGGACGAATTTCGTCACGCCCGAACGTCGCGTCGAGCACATCCGCGATCTACGGCCTGACATCTGCACCTTGGATCTCAATACGATGACGTTCGGCAGCGAGGTCGTCATCAACACTCCACCCAATGTCAAGAAGATGGCGGAGATCATCTATGACTGCGGGGTCCGGCCGGAGTTTGAGTTATTCGATAGCGGCGACATCAATCTCCTCAACGACTTTCTCGCAAGCGGCGTGTTTCGCGGCCCGCCGCTCGTTAGCCTTGTGCTTGGCGTGAAATACGGCTTCGCGGCGACGCCCGAGACCATGATGTTCGCCCGCAACATGCTGCCACGGGACGCCATCTGGACAGGCTTTGGCATCGGTCGCGCCGCGTACCCGATGCTGATGCAATCCTACCTCCTCGGGGGCCATGTACGGATCGGCATGGAGGACACGATCCGCATGTCGAAGACCGAGCTGGTCAAGAGCAATGCCGAACTCGTSGAGAAAGCGAAATGGCTCCTGGAGAGGCTCGGCGCCACGATCGCCAGCCCGGCTTCAGCGCGATCTCAGCTGGCTTTGAA
>NZ_JBFULQ010001184.1:0-849 GCF_054049815.1 Mesorhizobium sp. P5_C1
CCGCTAGTGAAGCTGGCTGATAAGGTGGAAGAGCACTGCCCACCGGCTTGGGCGAAGAGCTCATCGAGCACGACGAAGTCGAGCCGGCCCAGCTTGCTATGCGCAAGGTTGTTCAGCTTCTGTTGAGAGGTCTAGGCCCCCGTCAACGCGCCATGGACGAGTGCGCGCAGCTCTTTGCGCACCGGAATGGCGCTCGAAGGCAGCAGTTGCGTGAAGAGAATGACGACCAGGTCGTCGATCGGGCTCACCCAGAAGAAGGTGCCCGCCGCCCCGCCCCAGCCATAGTCACCCACTTGCGCCGAAATGTGTGCCTTAGCCGGATCGAGGATGACGGAGCCCAACAGACCGAACCCGACACCGTCAAACTGGGTTTCGGCCCAAACTTCGGTTGCCATCGAGGCAAGATCACCCGGTAGGTGATTGCACGCTGCTAATCTCAAAGTGCTGGGACTGAGGATGCGTTCGCCGTTGAGTTCCCCCCCAGCCCGCAGCATTTCGGCGAACCCCCAATAGTCGTCGATGGTTCCGACGAGCCCGCCCCCGCCGCAGAACGTATCAACCTTTCCTTGCCGCCAATCCGAAACTCCCGGCGCTTCGTGCAATGCCATGCCGCCAGCCGTAGCCTCATAGAGCGGGGGAAACCGGCTGATCTCAGACTCCGGCACAGAGAAGCCGGTGTTGGTCATGCCGAGGGGCTCGAAGATGCGAGTCGCGAAGTACTTGTCGAGCGTCATCCCGGAAACGACTTCCACGATACGGCCTATGACATCAGACCCGGTGCTGTATTGCCATTTCGTTCCCGGCTCCCATTCCAGTGGCAGCTCTGCGATCCTTTGCACCATCTTGTCG
>NZ_JBFULQ010001185.1:0-848 GCF_054049815.1 Mesorhizobium sp. P5_C1
CTTGACGTTCAGCGTCTTGGCCATTGCTTCGCCGACGCTGTTTAGGATCGCGAGTTCTTTTGCGCGCTCCTCCGAAACTTTCAGCAGGCGCTGCGTCTCATCGAAAAGACGAGCATTGGCGATGGCCACGCCCATGCTCGATGAGAGCCCCTGCAACAGACGGACATGATCTTCGTTGAACGCGTTTTTTTTGTAGCTCTGCACGCTCACAACGCCCAGAGTTTTGTCTCCGGCGATGATCGGCACGCCGATGTAGGATTCGGACCGCTCATCTTCGGTGAGGACAATGACACCCAGTTCAACCGCTTGCTCGAAGGTGTTGAGAATCTTCGGTTTACCCGAGAGGATAATTTGGGAAGTCAATCCTGCACCCAAAGGGAACGGTTCGACCTCCACATAGTCTCGATAAAACGAATAGGGGACACTGATCAAACCAGAGGCTTCATCGTGCAATAGGATTTCAGTGACGTCGGTTCCGAATATTTCTCGCACCTTATCACCGACAATACGAGTCACCGTCTTTGCCGTCAATGTCTTCGACATTGCTTCGCCGACACTACCGAGGATTGCGAGTTCCTTTGTGCGCTCCTCACCTATTCTGAGTAGGCGCTGGTTTTCGGCTAAAAGTTTATCAAGTTCAGTCGCTGCAGTGGCCTTTGCGATTTCCAGTTCGACTATTTTGCGGTTGGCGTCCCCTAGACGGCTCACGAGGTCCATTTCGACTAAGCTTGGCATTCGGCCTCTTCCCCAACAGACATCCCGCCGTTTGAGGGGAGCCTTGCTTACCGCCTGAAGGATATTAGCAGATACTGTTACACGCCAATCGCCCGATTGACAGTGCCTTGCGT
>NZ_JBFULQ010001186.1:0-847 GCF_054049815.1 Mesorhizobium sp. P5_C1
ATATCCACATCGACCCGGTGGCAGCCGTGGTCACTAGGAGCACGATCCAGAAGAGGCCCAGTTCGTACGGCCCCGCGTCTACCGGCACGATTGCCAGACAATAGATAAAGGCTTTCGGGTTGAGTGCAGTGGTTGCCAGAACCGAAAGGCTATCGCCGCCGTCGGACGCGTTGACCCGGTCGGTGCCTATCAGACGCAGGCCAAGAATTACGAGCCATACAGCTGCGGCCAGCTTGAGCACCTGGATGGCGCCGGACGGCAGCAAGGGTCGCAGCAAAAGCCAGCAGGCCGCTGCGATCCCGTAGCCGCAGGCCTGTGCGACCAGGAGTGCAATTGCCTTCTCTCGCTTGACCGCCCCCGCCATCAGAAGAGCGTTGGTTGGCCCGGGCGCGATAAAGAGCAGAAATGCTTCCAGGAAAAATAGAGTGTCCAAAACGGCCTGGTCCCGTGGATGCAAATGTATCACAGAAGAACTCGGTTTGATGCGTTGACTCTCGTCAGCCCCAAACGTCGAACGGCATTCGCAGACCTCTTTGCTGCAAGCAAGCTATAGGACACTAAATACGCACCAGCCCGTGTCTGGCGCTGAAAGCACTATCGGCGGCCGGCCGCATGCTGCAGCCGTGCGATCAGGTCGCGGTTACGGCAGTAATCCGGCGGATCATCCGCTTGCCGGTGTTCGTCGAGCCAGTTCGAGCATTCATCCTGGTGTCCGCAGGAGCGGCAGCGGTCCACCGCCCGATTTGTAACGGCTGCGTGGTCCGCGACGATCTTCAATTGTCTGTCGACGCCGAGCTTCCGCATCATACGGCCCATCAGGGCTGTCCTTGCGTCCACTGAAATCAGG
>NZ_JBFULQ010001187.1:0-846 GCF_054049815.1 Mesorhizobium sp. P5_C1
GCGGCACGCCGTGCCCTTCAGGTTCATCAAGAACACATGGTTTGGCTGGAGGATTCTTGTCTCCTGGCGTTCGAGCCCGGTCCTTTTGACGACGTCCGCCCGCACGCTCCCCCAATTTTCATACTTGTGGGAAAGCGATTGGTGGTGTGAACGGCGGTTCTCGGTCGGGTCGAGGGCAAGAGTACTCACGTATCCACAGTCTCCTTACTGGCAAATGGCCAGTCGTTACGTGATGTGGCGAACCACCGGTTGCTGAACAACACGCAAATAACTCTGGATTGGTAGAAGATGTGACTTTAGCGAAAAAATGACAATCGAGTGAAAGCCGTCTGTATCCGGCAGGCCTACCAGTTGGCTCAGCCGATACTTGAGCAAGGTGAAATATTAGACCACTCTTATCTTAGTGGAATTTCCCCCGTCGACGTATCGGCATCTCACCAATGGAACGGTGCTGGAGGCATACTGCGATGCGTGGACTCGACGACTTTCTGGCTGAGTGCGACCACGGCCCACGGATCAACGGACTAGCCGGCTTTTTCGCGGCGACCGCGGCCGGAAAGAGCGGGATGCCAATCAGGAAGCCCGTGGCCGACGCCCGCCTTCTGCCGAGCGATGAACTGCAGCGCGATCTGGTTGCCCTGCACGCGACCCGCCAGGGCTTTTTTGACCAGCACTATCACGGCAGCATTCCCTACAGATTGGAAGAGGAGTGCCGGATGGCCCGCGCGGTGCTGAAATATGCCCGTCATCGTGGCGCTCCGCTTTCGCTATACAGCCTTGGAACGGCGGAAGGCACGATGGCGAGAACGTTGTCGGAACTGTCCGGGGGACAGATACGCACGCTGT
>NZ_JBFULQ010001188.1:0-839 GCF_054049815.1 Mesorhizobium sp. P5_C1
GCAATGGTTTCTGCTGCAACAAACTCGCCGAGGCAAAGGAACTGATAGCTAAACACGGCAACGATCGGGCGACACTGGAACGGGGAGCATCACCGCCCGCGCCGCAATTCAATTGGCCGTGTGCGGCCCCACGGCTAGGTATCGTCGCGGCTGTGATCTGGCTAACGGCCTCATCGTGGACCTCTAGCTCGAATGTCAGGGTTTTTTCGCGGTCGGCCTCAATCACTCGGACGTGCCACTCACCGCATGGTCCGACCACTTTAACCGCCGTCCGGCCGGTATCTCCTACTTCAATGATATCCATCCCAATTGTCCTCGCCCCTAGTTGACAATTGCGAATTTATACGGCCTCAGACACCGGTCCTTCATTAAAAAAGATTACGGAAGCGAACCAATTTATTGCTGTAATTGGCAAGCCCTGGATGGGTCGACGCGGCAACTCCCTCAGAGCCATATTGGCGGCGCGGTAGACGGGCTCCTTTGATTAGCAGGCGTGGAACCTCCTTTTTCGACGCTCGTTATAGCCGATGGCTCTTTTTTATTTCGATGTAAATGACAATGGCCACGACTTCCCTGATGACCAAGGGACCGATTGCCGGGACTTCGATCATGTCAAGGAAGAAGCGATCCGATCTCTTGTCGAATTGATAGGGGAAAGCCTTCCCGACGGCGACCACCACAAGCTGAAGATTAGAGCGCGACGATGGAGGCCACATCGTCTTGCAAGCGGTGCTGAACTTCGACGTCGATATCCAACGTCGTAGCCGCGGGGCCTCACCTGACCAACATGCTTAAGATGAACTGTGCCACGCCTACTTCCGCACCAGCCATTCCAACAA
>NZ_JBFULQ010001189.1:0-839 GCF_054049815.1 Mesorhizobium sp. P5_C1
AGCCGGCCCCGCCCGTCACCAGGATTGCCGGGCGAGTCATGACGCCGCGGCTCCTTTGACCAGTTTGCTTCCGTAGAGCAGGGTCTCAAAATAGTCGACGGTCTGCGCGAGCCCCTGGCTCAGGCCGATTTTCGGCTCCCAACCGAGATTGGCCCTGGCAAAGGAAATGTCCGGCTTGCGCTGTCTGGGATCGTCGACCGGCAGAGGCCGATGCACGATCTTCGATCGCGAGTTGGTATAGCTGATGACCAGCGTCGCCAGTTCCATGATGGTGAATTCGCCGGGATTGCCGAGGTTGACCGGATGCGCGGGCGCACTCGGCGCATTCATCAGCCGGACGAAACCCTCGATCAGGTCGTCGGCATAGCAGAAGGAACGCGTCTGCATGCCGCTGCCATAGACGGTCAGGTCTTGGCCGCGCAGCGCCTGGACGATGAAGTTCGAAACCACGCGCCCGTCATCGGGCTGCATGCGGCGGCCATAGGTGTTGAAAATGCGGGCGACACGGATATCGAGGCCATAAGTCCTCGAATAGTCGAAGAACAGGGTTTCGGCCGAGCGCTTGCCCTCGTCATAGCAGGACCGCGGTCCGTGCGTATTGACGTTGCCGAAGTAGCTCTCAGGCTGTGGGTGCACGAAAGGGTCGCCATAGACTTCGGACGTCGAGGCCTGGAATATCTTGGCGTTGTTCTGTCGCGCCAGTTCCAGAAGGTTCAGCGAACCAAGCACGCTTGTCTTGAAGGTATGGATCGGGTCTTCCTGGTAGTGCGGCGGAGAGGCTGGGCAGGCGAGATTGTAGATCTCATCGAACTGAAGACCCAAAGGCAGCGCATTGACGA
>NZ_JBFULQ010001190.1:0-837 GCF_054049815.1 Mesorhizobium sp. P5_C1
TTTCGCCGCGGCACTGGGCATTACGCTCGCCGTGACGGCCACGATCATTGTCGTAGCATTGTCCTCAATGGCGCGATTCTTCTCGCGGTGGCAGCGTCCGGGCTCGTTGCCGCCGACCTTGCCGCAACAGCAGKCACGGAACGTGGACAAAGCACTTCTTCGCCAGCCGGTGGCCCAGCCCACCCCGCGGCCACACAGTCCCAAGATCTGGCGCTTCGCCGCGCGGCTTGTCGAACCGGCCTATCTCTGCGCAATATCTGTCTTCATTCTTCTTCCACTGGTCGTGCTCTTCCCGGTGTCGTTCAGTTCGGCGGACGTGCTYATCTTTCCGCCTCCCGGTTATTCGATGCGATGGTTCGARRMGATCCTCGGCAGCCCGGAATGGATTGCGGCRGCRCTCACCAGCCTTCGCATCGGATCTGCCACCTGCGTTGCGACCCTCGTCCTGGCCACACTAACGGTGCTCGGCTTTGGTCGTCATTTCCGGTTTCAGGGTGCAGCCGAAGCTTCGGTGCTCTCGCCCTTGACCGTACCGAGCGTTGTCTTCGCGCTGGGGGCCTATCTGACCTTTGCGCGCGTGGGACTGGTTGATACCGAGGCAGGCATCATCATAGCCCACACGGTTCTGATTTTCCCGGTGGTTTACCTCGTCGCATCGGCGACACACAGTTCCATTGATCCATGGCTGTCACTTGCTGCAGCAAGCCTTGGCGCCAACCCTTGGCGCATTTTTCGCACCATCATCTTCCCACTGCTGCTTCCTGGCCTGGCTATTGGCGCTCTGCTTGCGATGCTTCTTTCGTTCGATGAATCGGTGGCTTCGATCTTCCTCAGCGA
>NZ_JBFULQ010001191.1:0-836 GCF_054049815.1 Mesorhizobium sp. P5_C1
GCTTCCTGGAGGCGCGCTCATGATCGGCCTCACCAACATCGAAAAGCGTTTCGGCGACAATCTCGTGCTGAAGGGCGTGACGGTCACCATCGCCGAAGGCAGCGTCACGGCGCTGGTCGGCCCTTCGGGTGGCGGCAAGAGCACGCTGCTGCGCTGCATCAACCTGCTGGAGATCCCGACATCCGGCACGGTGCGGATCGGCGACGAGACGCTCGAATTCCACCCCGGCAGCAAGGTTCCGTCCAGGGATATCCAGCGCCTGCGTCTGCAAACCGGCATGGTCTTCCAAAACTTCCAGCTGTTTCCGCATCGCACCGCGATCGAGAATGTCATGGAGGGGCTGGTGACGGTGCTGAAATGGCCAACGGAGCGGGCGCGCGAGCGGGCGCTCGCTTTGCTGGAAAAGGTCGGCATGGCACACAAGGCCGATGCTTGGCCGGCAACCCTGTCGGGCGGCCAGCAGCAGCGCGTGGCAATCGCCCGCGCGCTCGCCCCGTCGCCGAAAGTGCTGCTGTGCGACGAGCCGACCTCGGCGCTCGACCCGGAACTGGCGCAAGAGGTGGTCGACGTGCTCGGCAAGCTCGCCAGCGAAGGGACGACCATGGTGATGGCGACGCATGATCTGCGCCTCGCCTCCAAGATCGCCCAGGAGGTGGTCTTCCTCGATGCTGGCGTCATCGTCGAGAAAGGCCCGGCGGCCCTGCTGTTCGGCAATCCGGAACACCAGCGGACCAGGCGTTTCATTGCGACGCTGAAGCAAGAAGCGGAGAGGGAAGGCGGCGGCGAGGGGTAGGCGGCTACACGCTTCAGCCTATTGTCCCAGAAACAAAAAACCC
>NZ_JBFULQ010001192.1:0-835 GCF_054049815.1 Mesorhizobium sp. P5_C1
ACCGAAATCGACACCAGGGAGATCGACTTCGACGATGCCGATTTTTCCGCCGCGCTGTCGACCGACTTCAACCTGAAGGTGTCGGAGTTGACCACCGTCAACGGCGAAGTCCGTGGCAAGGCGTCGTCCGACAGTTCCACCGTCGGCGCCAAACTCGGGGTCAAAGTCGCTTTCTAGCCAGTGTGCGGATCCGAAATTCGTGTCACTTGGAAATGGCGCACCGCGCAATCAGCAGATGCTCGCCAAGCGAGAGCAAGTGTTCTATGCTCTCCATCGACACCGCATGGTCGTGATGTCGATACGGAAGTCTGTTGTCATAGGCAGGGGGGTTCCATGTTCGAAGTCGTCGGATTCTGGTGGAAAACACGGTCAAGAAGCCGGCTCGCCATAGAGACGCTTGGCTTGATCGTTGCGATTTCCGTGTTGCTTTTGCCCGGCCTGGGAAGTGCGAACGCACAGCCGAACTGGACGCTCGATCCGACCGCTTCGGTACTCACCTATCAGTCGGTCAAGAAGAACACGATCGTCGAAACCAACAAGATCAGGAATATTTCCGGCAGCCTCAGTTCGGCGGGTGATGCCAAAGTCAGCTTCGACCTCAATTCGGTCGATACGGGGGTCGACCTTCGCAATGTCCGCATGCGGTTCCTTTTCTTCGAGACATTCAAGTTTCCGACCGCTGAATTGACCGCGAAGGTGGATCCCGCGGCATTTGCCGACCTGGCGACCAAGCGGCGCGTGAAGGCGGTTCTTCCATTCCGTCTCAACATGCACGGCGTCGACAAGGACCTCTCGGCCAACATTGTGGTCACCATGATCAGCGACAACATGGTGT
>NZ_JBFULQ010001193.1:0-832 GCF_054049815.1 Mesorhizobium sp. P5_C1
CTCCAAGCTTGTGCGGCTGGAACATGGCACAGGCAAGTGGTTCTACTACCTGAAGGATCACATTGAGAGCAGCGACTACGTCATTGCTTCAGACGGCGTCCCGGTCGAGCAGATGCTCTACAAAGCCTACGGCACGGAACATAAGCCCGAGATGCTGTCTCCCGCCTGGGCGACGCATCTGACGGATGTCGCGGCCGACCTGCCGCGTGAAAAGACCCATCATCGTTTCACCGGCAAGTATCTCGATGACGACACAGGCCTCTACTACTATGGTGCCCGATACTACGATCCGGCGCTCGGACGCTTCATCTCGCCCGATCCGCTGTATGTCGGTGATCCAGAGCGATGCACGAGCAACCCAACGTCGTGCAATCTATTCGCCTACGCCAACAACAACCCGATGGCCTTCGTCGACCCAACAGGTCTCAAGGAGATCGTGGCCGACGATGCCGCCTACAAACGCCAGGTGGAGCAAGATCTACAGCGAACCGACCCAACTGCTCGTGTCGACAGCAAGACCGGCGAAGTGTCGCAAAGCTTCCTGCATGGCGTTTGGCTGGACGTGAAGGGCTTCGTTACCGGGTCGAATTCGTTCGACGCGGGCCGCGAGCTCACGCGCCGGGTGATCGACGACCCGCAGACGACCACGATTACGAATGTCGCTGGCCACACTGAAGCCGACGTGAAGGATCCGAAAACCAACCCGGAGACGACCGCCGGGGACGTCGTCATCAGGTATGACCCGGCGACAGCGAGAACTCGAACCTCGGATGAATTCGACAAGTCGACGGGCAAAGTTGTGCTCGATGCGCCGGCAGATCCGGGTATCGTG
>NZ_JBFULQ010001194.1:0-832 GCF_054049815.1 Mesorhizobium sp. P5_C1
GTCAGGAATGCGCGGCCGAACGCATTAGCGTAGCGTTCGTCGCGTGACAGGAATTGTTCGTCTTCCTCCAATATCTCGGACACTCGGCGCGTTCCGACAAAATGACCGACTTCGTGAGCGGCAGATTGAACCCTCCGTTCTATCGGATGATTGGCATTTAGGAGGATGCAGGCGCCGACGGCGTCATCATAGGTGAACAACCCCGCGACTTTGGACTTCGAGGAAAGCCGCCGATGATACAGACGGATGCCGAGATCCAGTTCGATGATGGAGAAGATGTCGCCGATCGGACCGGAACCAAGTCCGAGCCAGTCACGCAGCTCTTGTGCATGCTTCTCGGCAAGCTCGATAACGTCACCCTGGTTGATCCCTTTCTCTGGCGGATAATGCCGCCGCCGCTCGACGCCGAGCACGTTTTCGAACTCCACCTCGGCTTTCACGAGATCATTCAGCAGTTGGACCGCTTCCAGAGTATGGGCGTCTTCCGTCTCTCGCATCTTCCGGAAGCGAGGCACCAGATCGGTGTGCAGGGCTTCGCGACGCAAGAGACCGTTGACCGACACGCCATAGTGCCGAGCAAGAAGCTGGAGTTCCTGAATCCGAATGCGCCGCGTGCCTTTTTCGATGGACACGAGGGTGGGGCGCGACATGCCGATAATCTCGGCAGCTTGATCCTGACGAATGCCTGCGTTCTCCCTCGCAAGTCGAAGGCGCCGACCGAGTTCTTGTGCGCTCAATTCATTCAGATCGGCCATGGCGCCCGCCCTCCGTCCAGCTTCTTAGAAAGCTTTGTTCTCCTTGAGCAGCCATGAAGCCGCGCCATTCCTTGGCG
>NZ_JBFULQ010001195.1:0-832 GCF_054049815.1 Mesorhizobium sp. P5_C1
ATGCAACCAGCTATGCCCACGGGCGCAACGGGGTCGCACTCAATCCCGTCGCCACGCAGCTTTCCAGGCGGCTTCGCTCGCGGCGCCGAGCCGTCAACTGACCTGAATACGGCGGGTCACCTGTCCGTTGCTCTCCCAATAGGTGTGTTTTTTGGCAATCCACGGATCGCTCATCGCCGGCTGAATGTTGCCGCTCTTATCGATCGCGCGCGAGGTGACTGTGTGCTCCCCGGCGGACGGCTTGGGCCAGTCCAGAGACCACATCTTCCAGGCGAACTCCGCCTCTTCGGTGCCGTCAATGGTCGCCGGCATCCACGGCCCATCGTCGATCTTCACCTCGACCCGGTCGATCGGCGCACCCCAGGCGGCTCCGACGATCCGGTAGTCGCTGCCGAGATGGGTCACCCGGGCCGGCGCCGATTTGAGGCGTGCCCGTCCGACGGAGGTTTCCGCCCACACGGTCTCGCCATTATGGTCTTCCTCGCGGACCGTGACGTAGTCGCGTCCCATGAACCGGCTCTCGAAGCGCTGGTCGCGCACCTCGATGCGCTTGAGCCATTTCGCGTTCGCGATCCCGTACCAGCCCGGCGCTATCAGCCGCAGCGGGAAGCCGTTGTCGGCCGGCAAGGAAGTTCCGTTCATTTCGTAGCAAAGGATGTTCTTTGGATCCATGGCGTCGGCCAGCGACATGCTGCGCGCGAAATTCTGCTTGAACGTGACCTCGTCGGCTCGTTTGATCTCGCCTTCGTCTGTGCCCCAGAAGACGACCTCGATGCCGCTGTCGAGGACCCCGGCCTCCTTCAGGATCGGGGCGAGCGGCGTACCCGCCCAG
>NZ_JBFULQ010001196.1:0-832 GCF_054049815.1 Mesorhizobium sp. P5_C1
GTCGGATGCAGGCAGATGTGGAAATTATCATCGCCAGACGGAACTACGGCATCGTAGGGAACGAAGTAGCGGTCTTGGCGGGTGACTTTCTGATGATCGCCTGGCCGCAGGATGATCACATAGCCATCGGGTCCCGGTGTAACGGTTGTGCTGGGAATTTTTCCGCACTCTCCGATCACCGGGTCGCCGTGGCAGCAAGCCGGTGGATAGGTCCAGCCGGTATCGGCGCTGTGCGCAAACGCAGAAACATCAAGTGCCGCAGCCGTGGCAAGGCGCCTGCCAAGCCCGCCATGTGTCGCGTTCCAACAGCATGCACTCGAATGGCCTCCGAGAACGGCGACCGATGTCGTTGCAACTATCATACATCATTCACTGCTAATATAAAGAAGGCGCTTGCCGCGCGCGCCGTTACTTCGACAGCGGAACGCCTAGTTACACGCTCCCGTCCGTCTCGCTTTCCTCGTCGATCTGGCGCACATGAAAATAGGCGTTCGTTTCCAGCCACTCGCGCAACACAAGCCAGCGCGGCGGAGAATGATCTGTAGATCCGCCCGCGACATGTCCGCGATGCGATCAGCAGTGCTCTCAAAGCAACTCGTTTCATTTYCCCCTCCGTTTTCGCGCGCAGAGGCAGCACGCGATTGAGCCCTAGTGCAGGCTGACCTTATCGGATGGATGTTCAAGCAGGCGGTGTGATGTCGGCTGATAGATTGAAGGTCCACGAAGCCGACGGCGGCTTTCAGGTGCTGGAAGACGGCGAGGCGATCGCCACCTTCGCCACGATCATGGAAGCCGCCGGGTTCATTCGCGACCGGGGCGCGCGCCTCTGGCT
>NZ_JBFULQ010001197.1:0-829 GCF_054049815.1 Mesorhizobium sp. P5_C1
ATCCAGAATATCCTGATCTCGGAAGGGCTTGGTGAGGAAATCGACCGCTCCGGCCTTCATGGCTCGCACGGACATGGGAATGTCGCCGTGACCGGTCATGAAGATGATCGGCAAGTGAATGCCTGCCTTGCTCAATTGCGTTTGAAATTCGAGTCCGCTCACCTCCGGCAGCCGGATATCGAGCACAAGGCAGCTTGGACCGTCGGGAAGCCGACTGTTCAGCAGTTCGGGAGCAGAACCGAAAAGCTCGACACGCGTTCCAACAGATCGGAAGAGGCTGCTTAAAGCTTCACGCAACGACGGATCGTCGTCCACGACCAGAACAGTCGGAGGCATGGCGCCGTTGCCGACTTGTGGTTGAGAGGAAGAGGCGGGGCGTTGGATCATGAGCCGGCATCCTTTTCGACGCGTGGCAGAGAAAATTGGAATATCGCGCCGCCGCCTGGATTGGGCTCGATCCACACACGGCCTCCATGTGACTCGACGATCGACCGGCAGATCGACAGTCCCATGCCCAATCCCTCTGCCTTGGTGGTGAAGAAGGCCTTGAACAACTGACGCGCACTATCGGGATCGATGCCTGGTCCCGTATCCTGGACCCTCACATTTGCCTGGTTCGATTCATCGATCGAAGTCGTAACGAGAATTTCGCGCAAGTCGCTGTTGCCAGAGGCCATTGCCTGAATCGCGTTGATCAAAAGATTGATCAGGAGCTGTTGAAGCTGGATACGGTCGCCAAGTGCGGGCAGCGCCTGGTTGGCTAGATTCAGTTTCAGGGTGATGCGATTTGCAACGAACTCACGATGCACCAACGTGAGCGATTCGTTGA
>NZ_JBFULQ010001198.1:0-828 GCF_054049815.1 Mesorhizobium sp. P5_C1
ACCCTCTGTTGCCCGCTATTCATCCGAAGCCGTCGCGGGCGCCGTATAACGGCGGCGCACGGCATCGAGCACGCGCTTGCGGCTCTCCTGGGCCGACAGTGTTTTGTCCTCTTCCGCATCGGCCGTTTCGCGTGCCAGGTCCTTGTCCCTGATCTGATGGCGGAACCATTTGGAATAGTCGCCGGCGCGCAAATGAAACTCCCAGGTCCGGTCGTCGATGCCCTCGGCGATCTGGGCAAAGATCATCAGATTGTGGGCTCTGAGGTTCATCGCATTGTCAGGACCATGGAAATAGAAGCTGCCTGCTTCATCGAGCTGGCCTTCGGCGTATTTGCGGCTGTGCCGCTTGAGTGATTGGCGCGGCTCGATCACCTTGACCGTTTTGACTTTCTTGCCTGCTTGCGGCCGCCAGAACAACACCCGTGCGCCCTTGGGGGTTGGCACGGCCTTCGGTGGCTCAATGCCGGTTTCATGGCAGAAGACGTTCACGACGTCCTTCGCCTTGGGACCAAGCGCAATGATGGCCGTCACCAGGCGCAACGCGTCGGTCGAGATCGCCTCGGGGTGAACAGTGATCAGGATCGTGCCCGGCAATTCCAACGACAGCACCGCGCGCGTGTCGTCGCGCCGCTTGGGCAGGAGATGGTGCGCTTCGTCGATAACGAGCCAGTGCGGTCTTGCGGTGCGGCGGCGAAAACTGCCGAGGCCGGGCACCAGGTCAGCGAAGAAATCGGGTCGCTCATTGACGCGCAGCGCCAGTCCATTGACGACGATATTGCTGTCGGCTTTACTTGCGCCTTTGTCGGTGCGCTCAATCCGTCACCAAGC
>NZ_JBFULQ010001199.1:0-826 GCF_054049815.1 Mesorhizobium sp. P5_C1
TCCGTACAGGACGCCTCGACGATCGTGTTGACCGGCAAGGGTTTCGGCGTCACCAATCTGGTCGTGCTCGATACGGACGGCAGCCCGATCGTCGACGAACAGGTTACCGTCGTGCGGCAGGCCGCCTCGTCGGTGCGTATCTATCGCCGTGCAGAAATACAGACCATGTCCTGCACGCCCTATTGCGAAAGCTCCTATAAGAGTGATGCGGAGAAATCCTCCGAGGCTGAGATGAACGGCACCCGATAGGATGGCGCGGTGGAATGCCGTTCAGGTTATCGGCTGGTTAAGACGCCATCGACGACTTTAACGATCATTCAAACCGGGCCTCAATTGGTTTGCGCTAATACGCCTTCCGAGACCGCATAGAGATCGGCAGGATCAGACATGAGCAAGGAATTCGGCTCCGCAGACGAGCACAAAGCGAGACGCCCAAGGTTTTTCGCTCGCTTCCTTCGCGACCGGCGCGGCAGTACGGCAATTGAATTCGGAATCCTTGCAATCCCGTTTGCGCTGCTTGTCTTTGCCATTCTGGAAAGCTGCATCGCATTTGCCGGCCAGGAAGTGTTGTCCAACATCACCGACGATGTCGCGCGCCGCTTGCGCACCGGCCAGTTAAGGGCAGCCGACGTCGCCGGAGACAATTTGAAGAACATGATCTGCAACAAACTGGAGATCATCGTCTCGCAGGATTGTCCCAATCAGCTGGACGTGGATCTTCGCCAATATACGACGTTCGCCGCCGCCGCCGCGGCCGGCTTCAAGATACAGGCTGGCCAAGTCGTCCTGACCAACGGCGGCGCCAACCAGTCCTTTGCCGTTACGG
>NZ_JBFULQ010001200.1:0-823 GCF_054049815.1 Mesorhizobium sp. P5_C1
GTCGCCACTCTGACAGGTATAATTTGCAATTCTATTAAGGCGAGCAGTAGGCGGCAAGGGCAACTCCGGATATTTTTGATTGAGCTTTTGCGATCGATTCGGCCATGCTGCAATGCACGCAAAGGGATTTGAACCGACCTCGAATGGTCGCCATTCTTGAGTAAAAGAAACAATATTAAGTAGTATTTTACGGGATTTGCCTTGAGTATCGAGCTCTGCTAAAGCACTATTGTGCTCCGTGCCTTACCCCATAGGACAGCCCGCCTAAGAACCGCCCCAAAAAGGCCCTTATTTTTCGGGGTTTGCCCATTTATTGTCACAAATGTGCTAAATATCCCGAAATTTGTGCATGGCTAGCTTATTATTTAGTCAATTCATGACGCGACTATTTCAACCGGTTGGTAAATTGTGTGTTGCGCTGCAACATTTTTTTGGTATCTTGCGGCGAACCATTCGTTCACGCATGGAGTTTACGGCATGAGGGACGTTGCCAAGTCGGCCACAGCGGGCTTTTCGCAGGTCGACATCGATTTTCCGCCGCCGATCGGCGGCCTGCTTAAACGCAGCTTCGATATCACCGGATCACTGATTGGCTTGATCGCTCTCAGCCCGCTGTTTGTTATGATCGCTCTGCTCGTCAAACTTTCCGACGGCGGATCGATCTTCTACGGCCACAGGCGAATCGGACGCGGGGGACGGATTTTTCCGTGCCTGAAGTTCCGCACCATGGTTCCCGATGGCGACAAGGTGTTGGCCGCCTATCTCGCAACCAACCCGGACGCCAACGCGGAATGGGTGGCGACCCGCAAGCTGAAGAACGATC
>NZ_JBFULQ010001201.1:0-817 GCF_054049815.1 Mesorhizobium sp. P5_C1
AGGTCCGTTTAGCGTGACCTGCGGGGAAAACGTCATCTGCGAAACTCTGTTCCCAGCGCCTTACTTCAATTTTGGTGTGATCTGACCCGCACTTTTGTCGCCGATCTTCTTCGCCATCGCGAAGCCGTTGGCCGTGTCCTTGGGGGTCAGCACTTGTCCGCTATCGGCTCGCCTCCGAGTGCGGCGCAAGAAGCAACGTACAGTCAAATTCGGGGAGGACGCAGATGCGTGCGGATGTTGAATTCGCCGCCCGACTGCGGCTCGACATAGCGCGGCAGCATGGCGCGCGAAATACCCCGACCAACAAACAGCCGGYGACCCTTTCAGTCGAGCCTCTGGTGCCGGCAGTAAACCCCAAGAAGTCGGTTTTCCCGGACTACATCGTCTGCCTGGAGGACGGCAAGAAATTCAAGTCGTTGAAGCGTCACCTCAGGACGGATTTCGGTCTCACGCCCGATCAATACCGCGCCAAGTGGGGCTTGCCCCATGACTATCCAATGGTCGCACCGGAGTACTCCGACCGGAGGTCCGCGATGGCAAAGGCTACCGGTCTAGGCCGCAAGGCTGAGCCTGTTAAGAAGGCGCTAGCCAAGCGGAAGGCTTAGTCGGTCGAGCGAGGTGACGTGAGGTCAAGACTTAGCTATTAGAAAACTGCGGCGGACCTGGCGTCCGCTTGGGCCTGCGCCATTCAGGCAACCTCCAGAGAGCGGCGCCGGCTTTTTCCTCCGACTGAAATCGTCAAGCTCGCCCTTGCGATTAAAATTACATCTTTCGGCGGTAGCCTTCATGCGGATGCGCTGTGGCTCTTACATTGGAG
>NZ_JBFULQ010001202.1:0-817 GCF_054049815.1 Mesorhizobium sp. P5_C1
CCCCAGCACAGGCGGGCCGAAAATTGAATATTTCATGTTGAACTGGATGTCGGCTCCGCGTCCTGCTGCGGCCAAGGCCAGCGCTCCTACAATCGCAATGAAAATCAGTCGAGTTGGCGAGCGGAATTGATACGTCCTAAGCAGATGACCAAACCAATAGCAGCAAAGCGCGATCGGCACTGCTGCGACAGCCCAAGGCGAGCGATTCATTGGCCACTCGAATGCAATCGCGTAGCCTATAGTGACGCATAACGCGACGAATCCTAGCATCCGGGTGCTGCCAGGACCTCTCGCCCAATTCGCGAACTCGTTGTAAATAAGCTGGGTAAAGAAGAGGCAGGTTACGAACCAGAAAACGCCAAAATCACGCCAGAGGCGCATGCCTCCCAAAACGTCGTTCACGGCCATTTCTCGTAGCTGCCAGCGGGAGGGAACATCGCCGAGCAGAATTCTCCTGGATATGACCGCAAACGTCAAAACCGCCAGGAACGCTACGTATGGTACGGCCAGGCTGGAGACTTTCTTCCAAAATAGCTCGGTACGTGAGGCAGGCTTATAAACGTAACCGGATACGACGAAGAACAGGGGCATATGAAATAGCAGCACAGAGTTGGCGAAAACGGAGTCCCAAGTACCGGTCCCCGCTCCGGCGATGTGGGCCGCCACCACAAGGAGAATGCCAACGCCCTTGGCGGCATCAATCCAAATTTCCCGGTTTGCCATAGCTTGCCCCAGTCGCCCATCAGGGCGAACTAAACAAAGGCAAGCTAAACTAAGCGCTTCGCACCTGCAATACGAAATTGTGCAATGCAGCATG
>NZ_JBFULQ010001203.1:0-816 GCF_054049815.1 Mesorhizobium sp. P5_C1
CTTGTAGGACATGATGGAGGCCTTTCGCTGGACCGGTGAAATACGATGGTGAAATGGCATCCATCGGCGCTCGACGCCTTGATGCGTGTCAAAGAACCCGCCAATTGCATCCGTGCGAAAAAAGTCGGCCTCGATCCGTTTTGCCTGTACGGAGAGAAGTGATAGTTAGCCTCTCTTGCAGGCGTATCGAGCCCAGGGATCTCAGGTGAGCCAATACGAAGCGCCTATTTTGTCGGCCGGCGGCGCGATGCTGAAATCAGTCTTGTCGCAAATGTTCGAGCAGGCTCCGGGCTTCATGGCTCTGATGCGCGAGCCGGACCATGTCTTCGAACTGACCAATGCTGCCTACCAACGGCTGATCGGCCACAGGCGGGTGATCGGAAAGTCGGTGCGCGAGGCCCTTCCAGAGTTGGAAGGTCAAGGCTTCTTCGAACAGCTGGACCAAGTGTACAAGACCGGCGAACCGTACAGAGGCCAGGGCATGAAGATTGCCCTTCGCAACAACAACGACGAACCGGCAGAAGAGCGCATCCTGGATTTCGTCTACCAGCCGATCAAGGCCGACGATGGTCGCATCACGGCCATCTTCGTCGAAGGCACCGATGTCAGCGAACTGTCCTTTGCGAATGCCGCACTTCGGTTGCGTGAGGATCATCTGCGCTCGATCCTGGCAACGGTGCCAGACGCAATGGTCGTCATCGACGAACAAGGCCACATCCAATCCTTCAGCACGGCCGCGGAAACGCTGTTCGGTTACAAGTCCAGCGAAGTCATAGGCCAGAATGTCAGCCTGCTGATGCCGGCGCCGTATCGTGG
>NZ_JBFULQ010001204.1:0-816 GCF_054049815.1 Mesorhizobium sp. P5_C1
CATCTCGACCGGTTACCGCGTTTCGCAGGCCTCGGACAACGCCGCCTATTGGTCGATCGCCACCACGATGCGCTCAGACAACCAGGCAATGTCCACCGTTTCGGACGCACTCGGCCTCGGCGCTTCGAAGGTCGACACCGCCTACACCGGCATGAACAGCGCGATCTCCACCATCAACCAGATCAAGGCCAAGCTGCTGGCATCCTACGGCCAGACGGACGCCTCGAAGGAAAAGACCCAGGTCGAAATCGCCGCCCTTCAGGACCAGATGAAGTCCTTTGCCACCGGCGCCACCTTCTCAGGCACCAACATGCTGTCCGTAGACAGCGGCGCAACAGCCACGACGGCGGCCGATGTGAAGATCCTTTCGGCCTTCAACCGTGACGCCGCCGGTGCGTCTTCGATCTCGACGATCGACGTCAAGGTGGAAAACATCAAGCTCTATGAAGCTGGTACCACCGCGACACTCAACAAGGGCATCCTGGACTCGCAGCGCACGGGCTCCACCGGTGTGGCCACCCTCACGGCCGTTGCCGTGACCCTGGGCGCCGCCGCAACGGCCACCGACACTTACTCGGCCGCCAGCCTGAAGATCTTCGACACCGCAACGGGCAAAGCCGCGGGCGACGATCAGATCAAGCAGATGATGACCGTCATCGACTCCGCGCTCGCCGACATGACCAACGCCGCCACCACGCTCGGCGCCGCCAAGAGCAGTATCGACCTGCAGAAGACCTTCACCTCCGACCTGATGGACTCCATCGATCGCGGTGTCGGCCAGCTCGTCGATGCCGACATGAACAAGGAATCGACCCG
>NZ_JBFULQ010001205.1:0-816 GCF_054049815.1 Mesorhizobium sp. P5_C1
CAGGAAGGCAGGAAGGCGGCACGACGGCATTCTCGCTGGCGGTGTCCGCCGCCGGCGTGGATTCCGGCCTCGACACGACCGCCGGCACCAGCATCTTCCTGTTCAAGGAAGGCGATCTGGTGGTCGGCCGCATCGGCGGGGCCGGTGGGGCGGCGGCGTTCGCTGTCGCCATCAACAGCACGACCGGCGTCGTCAGCGTGGCGCAGTATGCCTCGATCCATCATCCGACCCCGGGAGCCAGCCACGACGAGTCGGTGAACATCACCGACAGCGCCTTGCTGGCGGTGGTGACGGTCACCGACGGTGACGGCGACACAGCGACCAGTTCGACCGGTATCGGCGATGCCGTGCAGTTCCAGGATGACGGCCCGACGGCGGGCATCGTCCAGGGCGCTCCCACAGTGGCGCATGACGAGACTGCAGGCATCCAGGCAGATGCCGACGACACCACGGCACCAGCGGTCGTCGCCCTGTTTGCGGGCGTCAGCAATGTCAGCTCCGATCTGAGCCCGACCGGCTACGCGCAGGACCCAGGCGCGGTGGTGAGTTCCACCGGAAGCTCGTTCGGCGCCGACCAGGAAGGCGGCACGACGGCATTCTCGCTGGCGGTGTCCGCCGCCGGCGTGGATTCCGGCCTCGACACGACCGCCGGCACCAGCATCTTCCTGTTCAAGGAAGGCGATCTGGTGGTCGGCCGCATCGGCGGGGCCGGTGGGGCGGCGGCGTTCGCTGTCGCCATCAACAGCACGACCGGCGTCGTCAGCGTGGCGCAGTATGCCTCGATCCATCATCCGACCCCGGGAGCCAGCCACGACG
>NZ_JBFULQ010001206.1:0-812 GCF_054049815.1 Mesorhizobium sp. P5_C1
TCCGCAGCCATTCGTCGCGACGGTCGCGAAACAGTTTCGGCAGCCGGTACCAGGCCACGGTCGGGCTCTTGTGGTGGACGAAATGCAGATTGTTGTTGAGGAACAGGAACGACAGCGGCGAGCGCTCGACGATCACCGTGCGGCCCTCCGGGTGTTCGGACCATTGATGCTCGGCGAAGGTGCGGATCGAGATCAGCGATTGGCCGAGCCAGACCGGTACCAGGACGTAGAGCCACAGCGGGATGCCGAAGCCGAACTGCACGATGGGCATCACGATGGCGAGGCCGATCGCATGCAGCAGCCACGCCTTGCGGATCGCCTTGTCGCCAGCGATCATGTGCCTGGCGTCGTCGATGAAGAAGCCGACGCAGGACAGCCAGGGGCCGAGCACGAAGCGGCCGGCCATAGTGTTGTTGATCTTGAGCAGGAATTTCACAGTCGGCGGCAAGTCGTCATGCTGCCAGAGCGCCTGGTAGTAGCTCTCCGGATCGTCCAGCGGATCGGTCAGCCGCTCATCGGCATGATGGCGCAGATGAATGGTCTTGAAGCGGCGGAACGGCCAGACGAGACCGATTGGCAGGAAGACGAACGCCTCATTGATCCGCGCATTGCGCGTTGGATGACCGTGCAGCACTTCGTGCATGATCGACGATTGCAATGCGGCGGTGAAGGCCAGGACGGCGAGCGCGGAGATCGGGTAGGATGGCCAGAGCAGGAAGCCGGTGGCGAACCATGTTGCGTAGCAGAAGAATGCGAGAGCCACGGTCGGCCATTCGATGGCCGGTACGCTACGCTGTCTGATGCTCATGCTA
>NZ_JBFULQ010001207.1:0-811 GCF_054049815.1 Mesorhizobium sp. P5_C1
GAACTATGCCGACATGACGCAGCTGTTCACGCTCGGCAAGGCGGCCATCCTCCCGGACGGCTCATGGGACATCAACCAGGCGACCTCGACCGGCCTCAATATCGGCGTGTTCGGTCCGCCGGTGCCGAAGGCGGGCGACCAGCGCTACCTGCAGGAGATGCCGGACATGGGCATCGGCATCAATGCCAAGAGCACGCACAAGGAAGCGGCCAAGACCTTCCTCGACTGGGTCGCCGGACCCGAATTCCAGGAGCTCTATGTCAACGCCGCGCCCGGCTTCTTTGCCATGAGCAGCAAGCCGGTCACCTACAAGAACAAGCTAGCGCAGGATTTCGCCGACCTCAAGAAAGGCGCTGAGCTGACACCGCGGCTGGCGCTGGATCGCCTGAGCGCCGGCACGCCTCCGCTCGACGACGAGACCTGGCGTCTGCTGCAGGTGATGTTCACCAAGTCGGACGTCACGCCTCAGCAGGTTGCCACCGAGCTTCAGACCGGGCTCGCCTCCTGGTACGGACCGCAAAAGAAGTAATCCGGGAACGCCTTGCGCATGTCTTGCCAGCCGGCGAGGCATGCGCGAAGCCTTCGGGCACGCCGGCACATCCATGCCGGCGTGAACAAGAGGTCATCAATTGATATCTCCCGCTGCCGCCTACAGAAACCTGTTGCTGTTCGTGCTGCCGGCCCTGGCCGTCTACCTGGTCTTTGCCGTGCTGCCGCTGGCGACCTCGATCGTGATGAGCTTCTTCCAGACCAATGGCGTCTCTGGCGACACTTTTGTCGGCCTTGCCAACTACGAGCGCCTGTTCACGCA
>NZ_JBFULQ010001208.1:0-800 GCF_054049815.1 Mesorhizobium sp. P5_C1
GATGGGCCCCATCTTGGTCCAATAATCCCGAAACGCCTTTGACTGATGCAGGGACCGCCGCACCGCGATGAAATGGGAGTTGAGATGGAAGGGCAGCTCCGCCTTTCTGACGTCGATCGGATTGGGCCTCATCGCCCCGTGAGCGGAGATCCCCCAGAAATCACACTGACGCTGGTCCATCTCCGAGAACATTTCCGAGAAAGGGAAAATCGGCCCGTAGAAGGTGTGGTTGAAGAGCAAGATCTCGTCGAAGTTCGAAAGTTCGTCCCACCCGATATGTTCGAGCGCAGTCCGATAGGCCCACACATCGAACCCTTTGTTTTCCCTGATCAGGAAGCTGTCGGCGGCCTCGGAAAGGCGAGATTCGGCCTCTTTGTCCACCGGACCGTTGCAAACCACCAAAACCTTCTCAACAAAAGGTTTGATCGATGCAATCAGGTGAAAATAATACTCATCTATCTTGCCGTGCTGGTCGTAGTAAAATGCGATAGCCAGACGCCTCATCGACGTATCTCTCTTTGGTGCATATAGCACTTGAAATTGGAGCGCCCCGATACCGGACCGAAAGAGGCGTTGGCCGCATCCTGCCACCCAGGCGTCATCGAGGGATGATGTCTCCGGGTCRTCTCGTCGAAGTCCGTGATATGGGCGCTATCCTGCAGAGGACATCAGGTGCACGCATTAGACCATTCGATGCCGATAAAAAAGGCCGGAGGGACGCGATCCTGTCCGGCGCAGACATGCGGCGTGCCAAATGACCCCACACATAAGCCATGCAGAAGGTAACCGGAGTTACCTCC
>NZ_JBFULQ010001209.1:0-799 GCF_054049815.1 Mesorhizobium sp. P5_C1
GACTGACGAAGACCGCCGCGCCGCGCCGCTTGCTGACGAGGCAACGGCTGTCAAATCCTATGGCATCGTCGGACGTTCCGCCGATGGCAAGGAGATCAAGATCGAGCCGAGCGAAGCGTTGCGGGATCTGATCATCAAGGAACTGAATGCGCCGGCCAATGGAAAAGACGGGGCGCAGCGCAAGACCGAAGATCCTGACCTTGGCGAAGGCGAAGCCGGCCGTCAGGTTTTCGGCACCGACGACCGTGAGCAGGTCAAGAACACCAAGACCTATCCGTTCTCGGCAATCGGCTATCTCGAAGCCAAATCGCCGAAGACGGGCAACTATGGCAGCTGCTCGGCAACGCTGATCGGCCCGCGCACGGTGCTTACCGCGGCGCACTGCCTCTACAGCCACGAGGACAAGGACTGGCTCTCCGAATATCTGTTCGTGCCGGGCCTCAACGGCAGCACAGCCGACGACGCACCGTTCGGCGCCTTCACCTATGAGAGCGCCTACGTGCTGCAGGGCTTCATCGACAACTACCAGGGCTATTATGGTTCGGTCATCCCGTGGGATCTCGGCATCATCACGCTGAAGCAGGATGTCGGCACCAACCTCGGCTGGCTGGGCTACGCCAACTATGACGATCTCGGCGACTTCACCGCCAACCTCGTCGGCTACCCCGGCGACAAGCCGATGGGCACGATGTGGAAGGCGAACTGCGAAGTGCATGCCGAAAACATCGCTCCGGAATATTTCCAGTATGACTGCGATACGTTCCCGGGGTCGAGCGGCAGCTCGGTCTATGCCTATGAC
>NZ_JBFULQ010001210.1:0-798 GCF_054049815.1 Mesorhizobium sp. P5_C1
AGCCAAGCACGAGCGTGGTGCCCCGCGTCTTGAGGTAGGACAGCGTGTCCTCGATCTCACCGCGCAGGCCGAGCGGTTCCTTGTCGACGATGAAGATATCCGGCCGGTAGGTCTCGGCTGTGTGGCGGATGATCGACTGGCGCATCCTTAGCGTCTCATGCAGATCGATATGCTTTTCCAGCGAGGTGTATTCGCCGTTGCGCAACTTGATGACGCTGGGGATCTTCACGAAGTCGACACGGGCGCGGTAGTCGAAGGCGCCAGCGATGGTCGCGCCCGAAATGATAAGCACCTGAAGTCCGCGGAAATCCTCGACCAGCGAATGCGCGATCGTCCGGCAGCGCTGCAAGTGGCCGAGCCCGAACGTGTCGTGGCTGTACATGAGAATTCGAGCGTTTTGTACGTGCTGGGTCATTGCTGAACGTCTTTTAGGATTCTCGCCCTGAGGACCGTGGCGACCCCGCAGGCTTCGAAACTCGCGGGTCTACCGACCTGTTTTGAAACATGACAGCGCAATTTTCAATTCGTATTACCCGAGAGGGTCCATATGCTGAAGCCAGGAAGCCGCGTCTGCTCAGCTGCCCGCTTGCCACATGTCCAGGCGCAATGGAAGCAGAGGCGACAGCAAACGGGGTGCCAATCGCGTATCAGGGCGAAGCCAGGATTGGTCGATAGATAGCAAATTCAACGGTTTATCGCATCCGTGGCGGAGATTCCGATGGGGCAGCGTTGGCACAGATTCATATCGCCAGGTTGGGGTCGAGCGTTCGAATCGCTTCAACCGCCTCCAAATCTTCG